>NZ_JACBXC010000035.1 GCF_013870535.1 Streptomyces phytophilus
GTGATCCTGCGCCACCGCCACGCGATCCAGGGCGGCGAATCCATGGTCACCTCCACCTTCCACGACCAGGGTGCCGCCGCCGTGGTCAAGCAGGCCCTGGAGGCCGCCGGCATCCGCGGCCCGGCCCGCGTACGCGGCGTCATCCGCACCTCCCCACATCCCCCCGTGGTCATCACCGCCATCAACGCCCACATCTGCGGGTTCGCCTGCGCCACAGCGGCCGGCGCGGACTACCTCGGGCAGTTCATCGGCGGCCTGTTCGGCAGGCCCGTCGACCACAACCGACTGCGCTACGCGCCCCACGTCCGCCTGGCCCAGCACCACGCGCCGCTCAGCGTCCACGGCGCCCCAGCCCGCACCTGGAACTAGAAGAGGAGCAAAACGCCGTGACCGGAAACGACCACGAGCGAGAACACCGGCGGCAGTGGCTCGTCATCGGGCTCCTGGCCCTCACCACGGTGCTGCTCAGCGCCGCAGCAAACCTGCTCGTGCTCTCGCTGCTGCTGTAGCCGCGGACTCGACACCCGGGGCCGCCATCGGTGGGGGACAGGCGACCCCGGCCCGGCCGGTTTCCCCAGCGGCAACAAACCGCCCGCGAAGGAAACCGGCCCTGCGGGGGTGGATCACCGTGAACAGGACACGGGCACGGTGATCCACCCCCGACCCCCAGTCCACCACCCACGAGAAAGGGAACCACGATTCTCCACACTGCCCCCAAAGCGGGTTCACGGAACCGGATAAGAATCCGCAACCCGAAATTTCGCAAACTCGTTACCACGGCGAAGGAACAGGGCTTCATATTCGGTACCGCGCACGGCCCGATCGTCTACCTTATGTGCCCCCAATGCGCGGAGAAGCTAACCTTCTCCAGGATGGTCGCGGATCATGATCTCACCGCCTACCGAAACTACGTGAGCCTCATACGAGCCCACGGACTGACCTATAAAGGCCGCCGCGGCGAACACACCGCCCGCCCCCGCCGCACAGAAGCACAACACAATGAAGGGGAACCCAACGGGAGCACCGTGACTCACCCGGCAAAGCGCAGGCCGAAGAAGCGCACCAAGCAACATAGACGCTGATCGAGACGAGGAGGAAACCCCGCGAGGTTTCGAACCGCCCACGTCGCGTGCAGGCGCGGCGATCAGCTATTCAAGAAATCCACATCCACAAACGAAGCCTTCGACTGGAGCAGCTTTCCCTACATGCCACAACCCAGCACCATCCACGTAGAGGACGACGCCGGCCGCCGCCACAACGGTCTCGCCCGCAGCATCGAGGCCATAGCCCGCGAGTGCACCCTGCTCGTCGAGAACATCACCGACCTGCCGCTGCTTCACCGGGGCAAGGGCCACCGAGAGCGTCTTTTCACCACCGAGATACAAGAACTTGCACCCTCCGTGGGGCACCGTCGCGCCGTGCGGAAGCAACAGCAGAAGCTGCACAGCAGAGAGGGCGGATTCGGGCTGTGGCCCGGGTCGCAGACGATCCTCTCAGCGTGGGGCGGTACCGAGATCTTGATTCTGCCGAAGGGGTTGCGCCACGCCGGGTTCTGCAACGACGACAGCCGGCTGCATCTGGCTATGGCCCACGAGCTGCCGTGGTCCACAGATGGGAATTTCAGTGCGGTGATACTCGATCTCTTCGGCACACTCGTGGCGGCACCCACCGTTGTTGAACGGGGCGCCGCCGCAGCCCAGTTCGCCGATGTTCTGGGCGTACCTTCGAAGGCTGTCGAGACGGCGCTGTCCGGCAGCTGGCGGGCGAGGCATGGCGGGCAGTTGAGGTCGACAGCCGAGGTCGCCGCATACCTCGTCGCACGTTGCGAAGCCCCTTCCTTCCGCGCGTACGAGCTGGAACGTCTCATGGGTCGGCTGGCCCGCGAACGGCTCCAGGCTGACGCCAGTCTTCTGAGGGCCCTGGTGGAGCTACGGCAACGGGGGCTCAGGCTGGGCGTCCTCAGCGATGCGTCACCCGACATCGCAGAAACATGGAGGCACAGCTGTCTCTTCCCGCTTTTCGATGCTGCCGTGTTCAGTTGCCGAGTAGGCGAGGTGAAACCCGCTCCAGCACTCTTCGACGCGGTACTTGGCGCTCTGGATGTCCCCCCGGCGCAGATCCTCTACTGCGGTGATGGCGGTGGCGACGAGCTGGCCGGCGCGGAGCGCGCCGGGATGCAAGCCGTTCGCGTGGAGCGCCGTGGCGAGCCGGACGCCCTGGCGTTCGGCGAGACCGCCTGGCACGGCAGAGCGATTCTCGGGGTAGAGGCTCTCCCGCGGCTGCTGAACACACGGAGCCCGCAATGAACACCCCGTACGCCTGGGCGGTGGAAGACGGCGCTTTGCGCCGGCTTCCCGCACCGGTATACACGCAGCCGTTCGGCGATACGACGATCGTCGAGATCCGCTATACGGGTGTGTGCGGGAGCGATGTCGCGAAGCTCACGCACCCGTGGCAGGGCCGGCTGCCGGAGCCCTGGTATCCCGGGCACGAGATCGTCGGGGTCGACACGGACTCGGGGCAGTGGGGCGTAGTCGACCCGCTGGTGCCCTGTCGTTCTTGCCACTATTGCGACCGTGGCCACGTGCACCTTTGCCCCAGGTTGCGGCGCATCGGCTGGGATCTCCCCGGTGGTCTCGCCGGTGCTGTGCGGGTACCTCGCGACAATTTCGTCGCGCTGCCCCCCTTGCCCGATCCGGCACATGGGGTACTTGCCGATGCGATGGCGGTGGCATTGCACGGGGTCCGCTGCGGTCTCCAGATGCCTCTGGGCCGGCTCGGCGTCATCGGGGGCGGCGTCGTCGGGGTGTGTACGGCAATCTGCGCGGCACAGGCCGGGTGGGATGTCCACATGCTGGTCAGAGAGCCTTCGCGGTCACATCAACTGAGTTACGTCCTCAGTTCAGGCATCGGCCTTCACCACGCCGACCTGCCGCCGTGTGATGTTGTCGTGGATGCCGCGTCCGGTGGAAGTGATTCCTCTCTCCGTCTGGCGCTGAGCGCGATTCGTGATGGCGGAACGGTACTCGTCCAAAACGCCTTTGCACCCCGAGTGCTTCTCTCAGTCCCCGTACGGGACGTGTTCCGGCGCTCGATCACTCTGCGCGGCTCGTTCTCATACTGCCGCGCGGACGGTCACGACGATTTCCGCGATGCCACCGTGGTGCTCGCGAAGGGCGGCGAATGGGCGCCGCTGATGACCCGGGACAAGTTCCCCCTGAGCAACCTGCCGGAGGGGCTGGCAGCCCTGGAGAGCCTCTCCCGGCATCGCCCGTTCAAGATTCTACTTGCGACCGACATCTGAGGAATGGAGTCACGTTATGGCGGCGGCAGCACCCTTGCTGGTTCAGCAGATGAACTCCCCAGCCGACATCGCGCCCAGCGATGTCCACGACGGCCTCACGAGTATTCTCGCGTTACCAGAGGGCCGCATCCGCGATGTGATGCTGGGCAGTGTCCTCACCGGCCTGCTTTTGCGGGGTCCGAGGCTGGACGAGGTCGAAGCAGCGATCTGTGCCGCGACCGCTCTGGACCGACCTGGCTGGGATGTTCACCAGCCCCCCGCAGGCGTGCGGTTCATCGGCTACACGGGCAGCGGGAAGAAGACCTTCAAGACGATCAACCTGAGTACGACCGCAGCGCTCGTGGCGGCGACAGGGGGAGCGTACGTCGCGAAACTCGGATCGCGCAGCGCATCGTCGGAGACCGGATCACGCGACTTCATCGACTGCGTGGGAGCGGCGAGCGACACCCTTTCGCACCGGGAGATGGTGGACATCACGGCGCAGGTCGGCTTCGGGTTCTTCTCCATCGAGGCCAGGGTCCCCGAGTTCGACCGGCGCTACGGAGGCCGGTTCCAGGCTGTGCACGCTCTTAGCCTTGGTCTCCCCGCGCTCCTCAGCCCGGTCACCTGCGCCGCGACCGTGTACGGCCTCTCACACCCGGCGGTCGGCGCTTCCGCCCGCTTGCTGTCGCGGCTCGGTCTGCCGGATGTCACAGTGATCAACTCAAGCACCGGCCAGACGACTCAGGTCGACGAACTGCTTCCCGGAAGTACCGTACGGGCCTGCAGGATCAGCGCCGGCGTCGAGGAGCTGGCCTTCAACGACGCCGTACGCCGCGGCGCGGCCTCGATGCCGCCGGACCTGACGGCCGTCACTCAGCACCGGGATCCCGTGGAGAACGCCGCGGCATCGATCCACGTGCTGGCCGGCCGCGGCACCGGTCAGGCTCGGTACGCGGTCGCCCTCAACGCAGCCCTCCTCCTTGCCGTGTCCGGGGTGGCTTCCACCATCGAGGACGGGATCGACGAGGCCCTCTCCATCATCGACGCGGGCGCGGCCTTGGACACGCTCCAGCAGTTCGTGAAGGTCACTGGTGGTACCCCACGGCGCCTCCACTCGCTCCTGCGACCCAGGTTCGCGCCCACCCTCCCCGTCAGCCGCAGCGCCGAGGAGACGACGCCGTGCTGACGCACGAGGAACTCACGACCGTCCACCTGGTTCTCAACACCGACTGCAACGCCTGGGCCCTGAAACCGACCAGCCGCTCACCGGGCGTGTGCCGTTTCTGCTACCGCGAACGCAACCGGGTCGCGGCAGTCGATGCGGACACCGTCCGCCGCGTCATCGACCGCGTCCGGTCGGAGTCCGAAGCCCGCCGGTGCGTCTTCACCGGCGGCGACCCCGTCATGCCGTACGACAACCATCTGGAGGTCGCTCTCCGGCACGCCACCGAGGTCGGCTTCGAGACGAACCTTCACACCAACGGGCTTCTCCTGGCCGAGCGTTATGCGGCACTCCGTAACCACGTGAGCATCTACTCCCTGGCAGTCGACGGCGCAACCGCCGAGACGGCCGACTGGTTCCGCGGGCACGGGTACTACGAACGGTTTCTCGCCAACGTCGAGTTCCTCACCGCGGACCTGCGACGGCTGGCGTTCAACACGTTCACCACGGCCGGCTCCGTGAAGGAACTGCCCCTCCTCGCGCAGCTCATTGCGGGCGTCACCCGACGGACAGACGTCGAGTACTGGCTGATCTCGCAGTACCGGCCCATCGGCCGTGCGAACCCCCGGAAAGCAGCCCTCTACGCCTTCGACCGTGACGACTTCGCACCCGCCGTGGACGACGTACGCGACAGGGTCGAGGGGGTGGCGATCTTCGCCCAGCCCACGCGCGCCCCACAGGACCCGTACCCGTTCCGCGTCTGGGTTCTCGTAGACGGGACGGTCACTGCAGACCTCGGCAGCGTCGAGGCCCCCCACAACGAGGTACTCGGCGACCTTCTGGTCGACGGCTTCGAGCCGCTGGTCCGTCGGGCCCGTGCTCTCCGAAGGCAGACACAGTCGGAAGGAATCGCATGAAGTTCGACGCCCCGTACTACGAGAAGGTCATCGACCACCACCGCTACGAGCGTTTGGGCCTTGGCACCATCGACTTCCATCTCGCGGGGATGAGCCCGAACGATCTGCGGACGAAGTGGGTGTGCCACACAGCAGCGCGCAAGTTCGCCCAGGCAGTCGACGACGGGCAGCCCACCCTCGTCACCACCGGGATCGGTCTCGGGGGGCCGCCCCACGCCGGCACCCTCTTCCAACTCTTGCGCGCGATCAAGCTGCAGCACTGCGGTCTTGATGTCCAGATCGTGCTCGGCGACCTCGACTCTCACAACGCCCGGCGCACCCCTCTGCACAAGGTCCGCAAGCTCGCCGATCAGTACGAGGAGTTCGTCCTGGGCCTCGGGTTCGACGCCAAGCGCGGGGTGCTGCGCAGGCAGGAGAGCGAGACCGAGGTCATGGCGACCGCGTTCCTGCTCGCCCGCTATCTGGACGACGACGACTTCCACCAGGCGGAGGAGGATCTAGCGGGCTTTTACCGCAGCCACGGAGTGTTCGACCACCTCAACTACGGCATGAAGCAGTCCATCCTGCTCATGGCCGCGGACTTCATTCATCCCCTCCGGGAGGGCCGTCACGTCTTGGTCTCCCTCGGCGTGGACGAGCACAAGTACGTCGCCCTCGCCCGACGCGGAGCGGAACGCTGGGGCCTGCCCGCGGCGCGGTTGTCCGGCATCTACACCAGAATGATCCCCGGTCTCAGCGGTCTCCCCAAGATGAGCAAGAGCATCCCCGGTTCCGGGATCGACGCCTCCATGCGCGCCGACGACATCCGTGCCCTGCTCAACGCGGATACCGGCACCGCAGCCGCGGACGACGGCTCCGCGCTGCTCCAGATGTACACGTGCCTGCCCGAGGTTGACGGCCGGCAATACGACCGGGTGCTGGCCGCGTACCACGCAGGAGGAAATGAATGGGACACCCTACGTGAGCAACTCGTCGAGCGGATAGTCTCGCTGTTCGCCCACTGGCCGATGTGACAGGAGAGCCACCGTGACTCTCCCGACCGAGGACGCTGCAGTCCCTCTGCCCCCCTCACAGGGCACCTGCCCAAGCGGGACACACCACACGAGGGGCTCGTAGCCGAACCCGAATGCGTCGACTGGTCCCGCGGCCATCCGACTCTCTTCGGAAAGACCTTCGTGCCCTCGGAGAGGGTTGCTGAACGGCCCACCACCAGGAGACCACGCCGTCCGGATGACGAGTTCCTCGCCCACAGGAGACAGGAACGCCGGACGATTCCACGCGGATACGCCCGTGTGAAGGGAGTCGACTGGTGAACACCCCGCCACACGTGCCGGACATGAGAGATTTGCGCAACTCCCGACCTGTAGCTTGCCCGTAACCGAAGACAACCCAGAAATCGGTAAGCAGGAGATGCTGACCTTCGCGAGGTCACCGTAGACGGGGATGGCACTCACTCGGCGAACGCTGACCGAGCACCGTTTCCGTTTCGCTGGGGCCTCGGCGCCTTCGGCCGAGGTTGACATATGGAGAACTCTGCTGCTTCACCGGCTGATTGCTCCAACTTCCGGGGCCTCGGTTTCGATCACGAGGGAATCCGTCACATGGCAAAGAGGTTGCGGGGATGCTGTGGGCGTGCTCGCACACGTGCCGCACAATGCCGAGGACTCCGCTCCCTCATTGGTATCGCCTCGGGTCGGCCACTGGGACGACGCACAGCGCCCCTGGAGGTGCGTCCATTCCTGGGCATTGCGGTGATGGGCGGATGGTAGCGATGATAAAATCGCGGCTTCCGACCCGTACTGGTTAGGCCAGTCTTCCGACCCAGGAGCGCATCGCCGCCATGAGCCGTTTGAATCAGTCCGTTGCCCGTGTCATGCACATTCTCGATGGGGCGGACCTGGGCGCGGACTATACGGCTGCGGAGCTGCTCACCGAGACGGCGGCGAGGCGCACTCTCAACCTCTCCGATCTCTCCCCTCAGGAGCAGGCAGCCCTGGTCGCAGGGCGTGCGACCAACCTGATCCCCTCGACCACAGTCCTCGCGGAGAAGATCGAGGCCGCGCAAGCGGCGGGACGGCCGTTCGTCGTCAAGTACGGCATCGACCCGACATCGCCCGACGTCCACCTCGGCCACGCAGTGCCGATCGTCATCGCTGGCCGGCTCCAGCGGATGGGGCACCACGTCGTCTTCATCATCGGCGACGTCACAGCCAAGATCGGCGACCCGTCGGGACGCTCCTCGGAGCGTCCGCCCCTTTCCGACGAGGACATCGCCCGCAACCTGCGCGGCTACCAGCAGCAGGTCTCGCCGTTCATCGACTTCGAGCGCGCCAACTTGCGCTTCAACGGCGAGTGGCTGAACAAGGTCACCTTGCCCGAACTCGTCGGCGTCCTCGCGCGGATCCCGGTCTCCATGTCGCTCCAGCGCGAGGACTTCCGTACCAGGCTCGCCAAGGGCCACGGCCTGTCCGTCGCCGAGTTCGTCTACTCCGTCGTCATGGCATGGGACTCGGTGGCGATCCACGCCGACGTCGAGTTGGGCGGTGTGGACCAGCTGCTGAACCTCCAGATGTGCCGCAAGGTCATGGAGATCTCGGACCAGGCCCCCGAGGTCGTCATCACCACCCCGCTCATCGAGGGCACGGACGGCACGGGCACCAAGATGAGCAAGAGCAAGGGCAACTACGTGGGCCTGACGGCCTCGCCTGACGACGTCTACGGCCGGCTGATGTCCATCCCCGACCACCTGACCGAGCAGTATCTCCAACTGCTCACCGAGTGGACGGACGACGAGATCCGTGTGATCGCCAAGCGCCTGGAGGCGGGAACCGCCCACCCCATGGCCGTCAAGCGCATCCTCGCCGGCGACCTGGTTGCCGCACTTCACGGCCTGGATGCGGCCACATCGGCACGGGCAGAGTTCACAGCGCGATTCTCGAAGCGCTCCTTCGGCGACGTCCACAACCTCCCGGTCCTTGTCCTGAAGGACCACGCCGACGACAGGATCGGGGCCCTGGTCAGAACATTGGACTTCGCAACCAGCACCTCCGCCGTGCGCCGCGTAGCCCAGCAAAAGGGTCTCCGCTTGATCTGCGAATCAGAGGGAAGCCAGCAGACCATCCACCTTACCGAGGCTTCCGTCCAGCAGACGCTCGGTGATGTCGTCAGCGCAGCAGGGGACCTTGGAGGGGCCAAGCTGTACCTGAAAGTGGGACGCAAGGTCGCCCGTATCAAGATCTGATGCCCTTGGCGCTTGGCAGGCCCGGGTATATGACGCAGCGTTCGATAGACCGAAACAAGATCTGAAGCGGGTCCGGCTCCCAGAGGGTGCGCATGTCGATGCCAAGGCGGCACATGCCTGCTCCAGGAGCATGGCTGGTCGTCATTTCGAAACACCACGCGTCGTCGGGGAGATGCTCAGCCCCACGTGAATCGGACGTATGCCCCTGCGTGCTCGGCAGCCAGCGTCAAGTCCTCCTGGAGAGCGACAGGCCCTCGTGCCGTTCCATGCTCGAACGCCGGCAGGCGGCAGGGCGCCGTTCTGGGATGCTTGAAGCACTCAGACGAGAGGGGCGATGCCCGTGCAGTGGAAGACGTTCGGGGAGCGGCGCATCTACGCGAACCATTGGGTGAACCTGGATCTTGTTGACGTTCAGCAGCCGGACGGGCGGCGCTGGGAACACCATGTGCTGCGTCTTCGTGACTTGGCCGTGACCGCCGTGGTCGGCGAACACCAAGACGTGCTGATGCTGTGGCGTCACCGCTTAATCACCGACACGTGGGCTTGGGAGTTGCCCATGGGACTGATCGAGGAGGGGGAGACCCCACAGGAGGCGGCGGCCCGCGAGGCGATGGAGGAGACGGGTTGGCGCCCGGGTCCTATGAGGCCACTGATTTACGCGGAGCCAGCCAACGGCATCACCGACTCGCGCCATCACGTGTTCCGTGCCGATAGCGCCACCTACGAGGGGGAACCCTCCGAGAAGAATGAGGCAGACCGCGTCGAATGGATTCCTCTCGACCAGATCAGGGACATGGTCGACCGTCGAGAGATCGTCAGCAGCGGGTCTCTCGTGGGTCTGCTCTATCTGCTCATGGATGAGGCCATTCACTGATTTTCGCGGGTAGCGCGTCACGTAGCCGCGCTTCGAATGTACTGCTCCGTTTTCGGTGGCCGGTCGTGAAGGCTAAGAGTTCGCCCCCAGTGTTGAGGGCCATGTCGAGTGGAGCGGCGATATCCTCGGTCGGTTTCCTTTGCCCGGACTCAAGATCCCCTACGTAGCTCTTGCTGCAATGGGCGAGTTGGGCAACCGTTCGCAGGGAGCGGGTACCGCGCAGGCGCCGCAGCGTTTGCCCGAACGTCTCCTTCATCCTGGCCCCTCCCGGTCCGCAGATGTCCGCAATTGCTGCGTACACCTGCGGACAGGCAACGTCTTCCGTCAATCCGCCTTGCGGGAAATGCTACTCCTGGGCGTTGGCCGTTGGCGGCGCTTCCGAACCCGACCTGTGAGGCGATGAGTGATGCCAGGTAAGCCTCGCCCGCCCCCGCGACGTAACTCACGCGTGAAGAGTGGGCGAGTGGGCGGGCCGCCGTTCAGTCGGCTCCGGCGGCCCGCCCTGCGCCCAGCCGATCTCGATGCCTCCCTGCCGGAGAGGCGGGCGCGTGCCGGGTTCGTTGATGGGCACCGTGGGCTGGGCCGGCACCGAGGTGCACGAGATGTCCTCCGTCGGTGCAGCACTTGCCGGACCACCCGCTCAGCCAGAAGCACGCACCGCACTACCACCTCCCCGGCCGCCGGGCCCCCCTCCGGCGCCGACACCGTCAGACGCCCGGGCGCGGCGAGTGAGTACCTACCCGACACGAAGCGAAACGACTGACGAGAGATCATGATCCGCAACCACGTGCCCACACGCGACCGCAACGACGCCGACGCCGGCCGACAGGGCCCCGTTGGGCTCCTCACCGGCCCGTACCAGCCGCCGTCCCCGCTGCTGGCCCTGGCCGGCACCGACCCCGCCAGCGTGGTCCTTCACGTCGACGGCCGAGCCCCCGAAGAACTGGCCGAGGAAATCATCCGCACTGTGCGGACGAAAGCCGCCGAGATGGCCCTGCAAACCTGAACGCCGAAAGACTCCCGTCTCGCGCTTTGGTCCGGCGCGAGACGGGGACAAGGCGGAGCGCTGACGGCGGTGCTCTGCCCTCGAACCCGCGGCCGTCGGCCGAACACCGCGTCTGCCGAGGAGGTATCCCCCGGCCTCCGCCTGATGCTGGTCGGCCGGCGCCGCGGGCCTCGGGACGCACCGGCACGGAGTGCGTGTACGTCCCCAGCGCCTGCGCGCCCCGTACACGGGCGGGGTCGAAGGCACAGCCCGCCTCCTCCTGCGGTCCCACCACCAACGCCAAGGGCTCATCGCGCCGACCACCGCCCCCGCATCGCCGACGGCGGTGACGTCGGCGAAGAGCACCGGCGTCCCTCCACCTCCACCGGAGTGATCATGACTACTGCTGATCGTGCCTACGGGAGCCTTGATCCCCAAACGGCCCAGGTCTACCGCCGCGTGGGATCGATGACCACCCTCGATACCGACGGCCACATGACGGCCGCGGCCTGCAACCTCCCCTTGCGCCAGGCCGACTTGACCTTGAAGAGCCTCGCCGAGGCAGGGCTGCTGGAAGACCGCGGTGCCCACCCGGTCCGCGGCCGGATCTACACCCTGCACGACGAACTGCGCGAGCACGCCCGCCGCTGCAGCCGTCAGCAGGACGGCACTGCCGTCATCGACAGAACACGGCGCCGCACGCTGGACTGGCTGCTCACCGTATCCACGGCTATCGAGAAGCAGGTCACACCCCATCACCGCACCGACGACGTAGGCCGCGACTTCCGCTACCCGCCCGCGCCCGAGACGCTGCCGCAGTTCGGGGACAACACCTCGGCACTGGCGTGGTTTGAGGCACTGCACCACAACTTCATGGCCGCCCTCCGCGCTGCCGCAGCCGCGAACCCGCGTCAGGCCGTCATCTACCAGCTGGTTCACGCCTGGTGGCCTTGGTGGCACCACCGCCAGCACTACGTCCTGTGGGCAGAGGCCCACCAACTCGCCGCAGAGGCAGCCCAGTTGTCGGGCGACCTCCTCGCGGAGCGGGAGATCCTCAACGCCTCGGGCATCGGCCTGCGCGGCGACGCCCGCTACGACGAAGCCATCAGCAGGTTCAGCCGGGTACTGCAGATGGCCCGGGACGCCGAGGACAACCGCAGCGTCTCCCAAGCCGAGCACGAGCTGGGCGTGGCGTATCAGAGCGCCGGCCGCCCCGAGGAGGCCCTCCACTTCCTACGCGACGCGCTCCAACTCCGGCAAGCGATCGGCTACTCACGCGGCGTTGCCCTGACCCGAATCGTCCTGGGCCAGGTCTACCTCGACCTCGGGCAGGCCGAACGGGCGGTGGCTGCCTGGACCAAAGCCCGCCGCGCCCTTCGCGAGCTGGGCGAGACCTTCGAGTCGGCCCGCGCACTGGCGTTCCTCGGCCACGCCAGCGCCCAGCAGCACGACTTCGCGACCGCGGAGGAACACCTGCACCAGGCTCGCGAGGAGGTCCTCCAATCCGGTGGCCATCCCCGATGGCTCGCCCGTATCTGGGAAATGCTCGGCCAGTGCGCCGCCGACCAAGGCCACCAGGAAGCCGCACACGACCACTACCAGCAGGCCATGCATTTGTTCGAGTCGATCAACCCACGCGACGCCCAACGGATCCGCGACCGCCTGGCCGACCTCGGAGCCGCCCCCGGCGACTCCGCCACCGTCAGCCGGCCTCCCGCCGATTGACGGCACCGGCCCAACGCACTGCGGCAAGTGGACTCACCCACCCAGGGATTTTCCGATGCCTGATTCCTGGGCTCCTGTCCCGGCGCCTACCGAACCCGCCTCCGCATACAACCTGCCAGCGAAGATTGCCGTGAAGGTGAGGGCAAGACCGATGAACGCCGCCACGAAGGACTGCGGCTTCCACCCCACGCAGGTCCTCGCCGGACAACGATCTTGGCCGGCTGGGAGCTTCCTGCAGTACCTCCCACACCGGCTGTGGCCGACGCTCGTGCAGGAATGGGGCCGCGAAGCCCGCACCTTCCAGCACGCCGAACGCCTGCCGCTCGACCCGGCCCGGCGAACGTGCTTCATCGTCCTGGGCGGCTTGGCCCGGGAAGAGCGCTACCCGATGGGCCCCGGCGGAGGTGTGCTCGCCCGGTTCCGCGGTCCGGGACAGTTCCTGGGCGAGGCCAACCTGATCGACGCCTGGTCCCCGATGCAGGTGTCCTGCGTGGGCACCACCTGGATCATGCCCTGCCCTGCGGGCCGCGTGAACCAGATGATGCGCGTGTACCCGCAGGTGCAGATCGCGCTGCTGCGGAGCCTGGAGGACCGCAACCGCACCGACGAGAAGATCTACCTCATGACCGGCCGGTCTCCACTCGCCCGCGTGGCCACGCTGCTGACACACCTGACCGACACCGCCGGCACCAGGACCCCTGCCGTCCCCGACCGGATCACGGTCAACGGACTCCGGCAAAGCGACATCACCCGCACCCTGCAACTCGGCAAATCCACCGTCGAAAACGTCCTGCACCGCCTGCGCGTCGACCACAAGGCGATCGACAGCCGGTACCGGCAACTCTTGGTAACCGACCCCCGTGCCCTGGAGCACATCTCCAGCACCGCATAACCCGACCCGGGCGGCGACAGCCGCGAAGCGCAACCTGTCGCCGACCCACGCCGATGCTGCCGCAAACCACGTCCGAATCGCGCTGTCGCGGCAGCCGGCGTCTCGAAGCCCCGGGGGCGGCCTTCTGCGGGGAAGGGATGCCCTGGGCACCGGCGGGGTCGATCTGGGCGTGCCGGTTCGCCGACGGCAGACAGGGTGATTGCGTAGAAGACTGGAACGACGTGGCGAAGCAAGCAAACCTAGAACGGGTCGAAGCAGCGCGACCACACTCTGCTGCTCCGATGAGGGATCGCGGCGCGGGGCAACATAGCCGACGATCGCCGGTTAGCCAAACCGGCGATCGTCACCATCATTGAGGGGTGTTCGCATTCGGCCCCCGCCTTGGCGGTGGAGCCGAGGCGAACGCTGGGGCAACCCGTGCAGTCGAGAGGGGGCGCGGAGTTGCCCTGCCCACGGCACACCCGCCGTGGGCAGCGCATACCATCAGAAGGCGTTTGATTTTCACGCGCTACGCGAGGTATTGGCGCTGTCCCTGCCGCCCCTCATTCCCCGCAAGGAAACCTGCCCATGCGTCGACACGTGACCTCGGACCTCTGGCTAGCTGCGAGAGGCTCATGGCAGTAGCGGTCAGAGCCGGTCAGAAGTTGACCGTTGATGAGGTCTGCGCCGAGTTGCAGATCGCTCGATCGACTTTCTACGACTGGCGGCAAAAAGGGCGTGGACCGCGCTGCATCCGTCTCCCCAATGGCTCCCTGCGGATACGGCGGGGCGATCTCGAAAACTGGCTCACTGATTGTGAGGATCACACCTGACAGCGATAACATTCAACGTCCGAATATTTAGTATCGAGCGCCGCAAGCGCAAGACGGGGCACAGCTACCGTGTCGTATGGGCCGTCGACAGGCGCAAGCACAGCGAGACCTACCCTACGAAGGGGCAGGCAGACGCCCGTCGCGCCGAACTGAAGACGGCGGCGAGCAGGGGAGAGCCCTTCAGTGCGACGACCGGGCTGCCGGTCAGCTTCGCCAGCAAGGCGGCGGAAAAGGGCTGGTACCCATTCGCGGTTGAGTACGTGGACTGGAAGTGGGCCCGAACCAGCGGGAACAGCCGTAAGAACACGGCCAAGGCGATGACCGCGGCCACAGTCGCTTTGCTTCGTACCCAGCCCGGCCAGTTTGACGATCGAGACGTCCGTACGGCGCTGCGGGAGTTCGCCTTCAACACGAAGCGGCGTAGGACGTCGGTGCCCGACGAGGTGAAAGAGATCCTCGACTGGGTCGAGCGCAACACGTTGCCGATGTCCGCCTGGGAGGACACGACCAAAGTCGAGCACGTGGTCGCGGCGATCAGCACGCTGCTTGACGGCACTGCAGCCGCAGCCAGCTCCGTGACCCGACACCGCCGCATCCTCAGCCTCGCCCTGGACCGCGCGGTCAAGCACAACATCCTGAGGACCAACCCGCTGGCGGCGCTGGGCAAGCGGGACAGCGGTCCGCGGGTGGGGCAGGCGATCAGCAAGCGGTCCCTGCTCAATCCGGCTCAGGTCACCGCGTTGCTGGAATGGATAGGCCGGCGGCCCCGCCGGGGACTTCTGTACCAGGCGTTCTTCGCCACCGTGTGCTACGCCGGACTACGTCCCGAGGAAGCCGTCGCGCTGCGTGTCGCCGACGCAGTCCTGCCCGACACGGGGTGGGGCGAGATCATCGTTCACAAGGCCCATCCCGAGGTAGGCGGCCACTGGACGGACAACGGAAAGGTGCACGAGGTCCGCGACCTGAAGGGCCGTGCCGAGGGCGACACCCGCACCGTGCCGATCCATCCAGATCTTGTCGCTCTCCTCCGCCGCATCATCGCCAAGTACGAACTCAAACCCGACGGGCTCCTCCTTCCCGGCGAAGGAGGGAAGACCCTGGCCGGCTCAGTCTACCGGCGTGTGTGGTACAAGGCCCGCGAGGCGGTCCTCGCACCACACGAGTACGCCTCTCCAGCTGGTAAGCGTGTGTACGACCTCCGCCATACCTGCCTCACCGGATGGCTGAACGCCGGCCTCCCCCCTGCGACGGTCGCGGAGTGGGCAGGGAACAGCGTCCCCGTCCTCCTGGCGATTTACGCCAGATGTGTCACTGGACAGTTGACCGACTACCTGAAACGGATCGAAGGGCTCCGGTACCTGCCGGCGGCGGCATGAGGCGGTCCGGGACCCGCGCGGGCGGGTCCCGGACCGCTCTGCTTTGTGCTCAGCAGCGTGGTGCCGCGCGGCGCTCAGGGGGTAGATTCCGGGGGACGCATAGGGGACAGCTAGCCGTCGAAACCCGTCTCCAGGCAGTGTCAGCCGGACAGAGAGCATGATCATCTATTGTCGCCGGGATGTCGGCTGCGGGGCGGGGGGTGGGTCTCTGACCTGCAGGTTGGCCCTCCCTGGGGGAGGAGGGCAGCCCTGCGCCCCCGGCAGGACTCGAACCTGCGACCAAGCGCTTAGAAGGCGCCTGCTCTATCCGCTGAGCTACGGGGGCCGGTGTGGCGTGGAACGGTGGCCGGGCTCGGCGGATCCGTGACCTTGCCAGGGGTCAAGGATAGGGCTCCGTTGAGCCACACCCGGTAGCTTCACTCCGGCACCACCTTGTGGAGGTTCAGTGAAGCGTCCCGATAATCGCAGGCGAGTGCGAATCGCGCACCGCTTTTTTCCGGGTGGTGCCGGTGGTGTTGTGCAGTCGTTATGCCCGCGTGGCGGAAGCTTCCGGGTTGAAGAAGGCGCGCTGCGGGGCTAAACGCTTTCAAATTCGGATGGAAGCGGGCATTCTTCGCATGTGGCGACCTCGGACGTACGGCCTGACCTGCTGAACGCACTCTCCGCGCTCCGCGAGTGCGTCGCCGCGGCGCGCTTTCCACTCCCCCTGCCGGGGGCGGACGGAGCGCGGCGGAGCAGAGCGGAACTGCTGGCCCAACTCGACGACTACCTGGTGCCCCGGCTGCACCGGCCGGACGCGCCGCTGCTCGCGGTGGTCGGCGGCTCGACGGGCGCGGGGAAGTCGACGCTCGTCAACTCGCTCGTCGGCAGATGCGTCAGCGAGTCCGGCGTGTTGCGGCCCACGACGCGGATGCCGGTGCTCGTCTGCCACCCCGACGACCAGTCCTGGTTCGCGGGGCAGCGGGTGCTGCCGCATCTGACGCGGGTGTGGATGCCGCGGCAGGACGCGGCGCACGGGCGCGTCGAGGCGTACGAGTCGTACGGCGCGTACGAGGCGCAGGAGGTCGCCGAGCCGTACGGGGCGCACGGGGACGAGGGGGACGGCCGCGGGTCGCGTGAGTCGTACGGGAGCGGCGGAGGTTCGCGCGGCGCGTACGGGAGCGGCGGTTCGCGCGCCCCGGAGGCGTACGGGGCGCACAGGGGTGCCTCCGCGGCGTACGGCGTGCGTGATCCGTACCGCACCCGGGACGCTCTGGCCGGGGACGGGCCGGGCCGGGGGGCCGCGACCTTCGGCGAGGGCGGCGGCGGGCCCGACGGGACGCTGCTGCGGATCGAGGTCGACGAGAACGTACCGAGCGGCCTCGCCCTCCTCGACGCCCCCGACATCGACTCCCTCGCCGGGCACGCGCGCGAGCTGGCCGCCGAGTTGGTGTGCGCCGCGGACGTGTGGGTGCTGGTGACGACCGCCTCCCGGTACGCGGACGCGGTGCCCTGGCACCTGCTGCGTACGGCGAAGGAGTACGACGTCAGCCTGGTCACCGTGCTCGACCGCGTGCCGCACCAGGTCGCCGGCGAGATCTCCCTGCAGTACGCGACGCTGCTGCGCAAGGCCGGGCTTTGCGACGTGCCGCGCTTCACCGTTCCCGAACTCCCCGAGTCCGCGGGCGGCGGCAGCGG
>NZ_JACBXC010000350.1 GCF_013870535.1 Streptomyces phytophilus
TGGCCTCGGCGCGCAAGCGGGTCGAGGAGGCGCAGGCGGAGGCGGCCCGGGTCACCGAGGAGTCGGAGCGCCGGGCGCGCGAGCTGGTGGCCGCGGCCGAGCAGACGGCCCAGCAGGTACGGGACTCGGTCAGCGAGCTGCGCGGGCAGGCCGACGAGGAGATCGCGGGGCTGCGCTCGGCCGCGGAGCACGCCGCGGCGACGCTGCGCCGGGAGACCAAGGAAGAGACGGACGCCGCCAAGGAGTTGGCGGAGTCGACCGTCAACGACGCGCTAGCAGAGGCCGAGCGCCTGCGTACCGAGGCCGAACGGGTCCGGGACGAGTCCCGCGCGGATGCCGCGAAGCGCCGTACGGAGGCCGCGGAACAGGCCGACAAGCTGGTCGAGAAGGCGCACGACGAGGCGACCCGGGCCACCGCCGCGGCCGAGGAGCAGGCCGACGTGATGGTCGCCGCCGCCCGCAAGGAATCCGATCGGCTGGTGCGCGGCGCCACGTCGGAGGCGAGCGGTCTGGTGGAGAAGGCCCGCGCGGACGCCGACCGGATGCTGGAGGAGGCCCGCCGGGACTCCCAGGCGATCCGCGAGCGCGCCGAGGAGTTGCGTACGCGCACGGAGGCCGAGACCGACGCCCTGCACGACCGCGCGCGGCGCGAGGCCGCGGAGGCCACCAAGACCGCGGGCGAGCGCGTCGACAAGCTGGTCGCCGCAGCTCACGAGCAGCTCAACTCGGCCGAGACGCGCGCGGGTCAGCTGGTCACCGACGCCAAGAGCGAGGCGGACAAGGTCCGTATCGCCGCGGTGAAGAAGGCGGAGGGGCTGCTCAAGGAGGCCGAGCAGAAGCAGGCGGAGGCGTTCGACGCGGCCGAGCGGACCAAGGCCGAGGCGCGCGCCGAGGCCAAGCGGATGGTCGACGAGGGCGGCCGCGAGCTGGAGTTGATCACCCGCAGACGCGAGGACATCAACGCGGAGATCTCCCGCGTGCAGGACGTCCTCGAAGCCCTGGAGTCCTTCGAGAGCCCCGGTACCCTCGCGGCGAACGGCAAGGACGCCAAGGACGGCAAGAACAGCCAGGTCAGCAAAGGGAAGGACGGTGGGGGTAAGGCCCCCGCCGCCGCCGCGGCCCGGTCGGGGAGCAAGCAGTCCGGTGGCAGACCACTCGATTGAGCGGACATTCTCCAGATCAAACCTGGATTGACGCTGTGACACGCCGTCAGCACCCCTAGGATTCCCCTTATCACCTCACTCGGTCTCTTTCGACAGGAACCCCATGAGCGACACTGCCAACCCCTTCGGTTTCGAGTTCGCAAGGCGCGGATACGACCGCGAGCAGGTGGACGAACGGATCACCAAGCTCGTAGCCGACCGCGACAGTGCCCTCTCGCGCATCACCTCCCTTGAGAAGCGGATCGAGGAGCTGCACCTCGAAACGCAGAACGCCCAGGCGCAGGTCGCCGACTCCGAGCCGTCGTACGCCGGCCTCGGTGCCCGGGTGGAGAAGATCCTGCGGCTCGCCGAGGAAGAGGCCAAGGACCTGCGCGAGGAGGCCCGCCGCGCCGCCGACCAGCACCGCGAGCTGGCCGAGTCGGCCGCGCAGCAGGTGCGCAACGACGCCGAGTCGTTCGCCTCCGAGCGCAAGGCGAAGGCCGAGGACGAGGGCGCCCGGATCGTCGAGCAGGCGAAGGGCGAGGCCAGCGGTCTGCGCGCCGAGGCGCAGAAGGATGCCCAGTCCAAGCGCGAAGAGGCGGACAGCCTCTTCGAGGAGACCCGTGCCAAGGCCGCCCAGGCCGCCGCGGACTTCGAGACCAACCTCGCCAAGCGCCGCGAGCAGTCCGAGCGCGACCTCGCCTCCCGCCAGGCCAAGGCCGAGAAGCGCCTCGCGGAGATCGAGCACCGGGCGGAGCAGCTGCGCCTGGAGGCCGAGAAGCTGCGTACCGACGCCGAGCGCCGCGCCCGGCAGACGGTCGAGACCGCGCAGCGCCAGTCCGAGGACATCGTGGCGGACGCGAACGCCAAGGCCGAGCGGATGCGCAGCGAGTCCGAGCGCGAGCTGGCGGCCCTCACCAACCGCCGCGACAGCATCAACGCCCAGCTCACCAACGTCCGCGAGATGCTGGCGACGCTGACCGGCGCGCAGGTCGCCGCCCAGGGCGGCACCGACGAGGTCGAGGACAAGCCGGGCGTGCCCGCCCAGCAGTCCCGCTGAGTCCGCCGCCGGGCGGACGACCCCCGCCCGGCCGCACCGTACGTCTCCGGCGCCCTCCGCCCCCGCGGCGGAGGGCGCCAATCCGGTTGTGTCGATTGTGCCCAGGAGATGCGTTCGATGACGTCCCCGCCTAGGGTTAGCGCATGATCGAACTGGAGGGGCTGACCAAGCGGTACGGCGACAAGGTCGCCGTGGACCACCTGACCTTCCAGGTGCGGCCCGGCATGATCACCGGATTCCTGGGGCCGAACGGCGCCGGCAAGTCGACGACGATGCGCATGATGCTCGACCTCGACAACCCCACCTCCGGGTCCGTGCGCATCGACGGCAAGCACTACCGCGAGCTGCCGGAGCCGCTGAAGTACATCGGCGCCCTGCTGGACGCGAAGAACATGCACGGCGGCCGCAGCGCGTACAACAACCTGCTGTGCCTGGCCCAGAGCAACCGCATCCCGGACGCCCGGGTGAGCGAGGTGCTGGAGACCGTCGGTCTGACGGCGGTGGCGAAGAAGAAGTCCAAGGGCTTCTCGCTCGGCATGGGCCAGCGCCTCGGCATCGCGTACGCGCTGCTGGGCGACCCCGAGATCCTGATGTTCGACGAGCCGGTCAACGGGCTCGACCCCGAGGGCATCCACTGGATCCGCAACCTGATGAAGAGCCTCGCCGCCCAGGGCCGCACGATCTTCGTCTCCAGCCACCTGATGAGCGAGATGGCGCTCACCGCCGACCACCTCATCGTCATCGGCCAGGGCAAGCTGCTCGCGGACACCTCGATGGCCGGCTTCATCCGGGAGAACTCGCGCTCGTACGTACGCGTGCGCACCCCGCAGCCGGAGCAGTTCAAGGACGCCGCGAGCACCGCGGGCATGGCCGTCACCCTGCGCGGGGACGGCGCGTTCGAGATCGAGGGCGCCGACATGGCCGAGCCGGTCGGCGAACTGGCCGCGCAGCACCGGGTGACGCTGCACGAGCTGAGCCCGCAACAAGCCTCCCTGGAGGAGGCGTTCATGCAAATGACCGCGCAGGCGGTCGAGTACCACGCGCACGATCTGAGCGACCCGAACGCCGCCGCCGCGGCGGCCGGGGCCGTACCCGGCGCGCCGCCCGCGCCGAACGCGCCGCCCCCGCCGGGTCCGCAGTGGGGCAAGGGAGACTGACGGCCATGGCAGCACCCTCGGCAGTGCTCAAGTCGGAGTGGACCAAGGTCCGCACGGTCAGCTCCACGATGTGGACGCTGGCCGCCGCGCTGGTCCTCACCGCCGCGGTGGGCGCGCTCCTGTCCGGCGTCATGAACGCCACGTTCGACGACCTGTCGCGCGCCGAGCAGCTCACCTTCGACCCGACCCTGGTGAGCTTCTTCGGCATGATGCTCGGCCAGCTCGCGATGGTCGTCTTCGGCGTCCTGGTGATCAGCACGGAGTACAGCTCCGGCATGATCAAGACCTCGCTGGCCGCGGTGCCGCAGCGTGCCACGTTCTACGTCTCCAAGATCGCCGTCGCCACGCTGCTCGCCCTGATCGTCGGGCTGCTCACCAGCTTCCTCACCTTCTTCCTCGGCCAGGCCCTGCTCGGCGACCACAAGGCGTCGATCGGCGACGAGAACGTGCTGCGTGCGGTCATCGGCGCCGGGCTGTACATGGCCGTGATCGCGATGTTCTCCATGGGCGTCGCCTCGATGCTGCGCAGCACGGTGCTCTCGCTCGGCCTGCTGATGGCGTTCTTCTTCCTGATCTCCTCGATCCTGGCGGGCGTCCCGGCCACCAGGGACGTCGCGCGGTACCTGCCGGACCAGGCGGGCTCGCGCGTCATGCAGGTGGTGCCGGGCGCGCTGAACAGCGACGAGACGCCGTACGGGCCGTGGGGCGGCTTCGGCATCATGTGCGCGTGGACGGCGGTGGCGCTGATCGGCGGATACATCGTGCTGAAGAAGCGCGACGCCTGACCCTCCCGCCGCCCGTCCGCCCGCCCGCCGGGAACCGGAAGCGCACCGATAGCCTCTTAGCCTGAAGGGGGACGGGAAGTCGCGTGTGCCCCCGTGTCCGGCGCAGGGGGCCACATGATCGAAGCACAGGGTCTGACGAAGACCTACGGCGGGAAGACCGCCGTGTACAACCTTTCCTTCACCGTCCAGCCGGGCGTCATCACCGGCTTCGTGGGCCCCAACGGGGCGGGCAAGTCGACCACGATGCGCATGATCCTGGGCCTCGACGAGCCGAGCAGCGGCACCGTCACCGTGGGCGGCCACCCGTACCGCAGGCTGCCCAACGCCCCCCGCCAGGTCGGCGCCCTGCTGGACGCCAAGGCGGTCCACGGCGGCCGCAGCGCCCGCAACCACCTGCGCTGCATCGCCCAGCTCTCCGGCATCCCGCAGCGCCGCGTCGACGAGGTGCTCGACGTCGTGGGGCTGCGCGAGGTCGCCGGCCGCCGCTCCAAAGGCTTCTCGCTCGGCATGGGCCAGCGCCTAGGCATCGCCGGCGCGCTGCTCGGCGACCCGCAGATCCTCCTCTTCGACGAGCCGGTCAACGGCCTCGACCCCGAGGGCATCCTGTGGATCCGCAACCTGATGAAGAAGCTGGCGAGCGAGGGCCGCACCATCTTCGTCTCCAGCCACCTCATGAGCGAGATGGCGGTGACCGCCGACCACCTCATCGTCATCGGCCGCGGCCAGCTCATGGCCGACATGAGCGTGCGGGACTTCATCAACACGCACTCGGCGAGCTTCGCGCGCGTCCGCGTCCCCGACGGGGAGCAGGCGGTACGGGAGAAGCTGTCCGCCGCGCTCACCGAGCAGGGCGCGCACGTGCTGCCCGAGGACGACGGGGCGCTGCGCGTCGGCGGGATGCCGCTGCCGCGGATCAGCGACCTGGCGCACGACGCGGGCATCCGGCTGTGGGAGCTGTCGCCGCACGAGGCGTCGCTGGAGGAGGCGTACATGCGGATGACGCAGGGCGCCGTGGACTACCGCTCCACCGCCGACCACCGCGCC
>NZ_JACBXC010000351.1 GCF_013870535.1 Streptomyces phytophilus
CCAGGGACTCGAACAGCGGCAGCCCCACCGTCCGCCCCGTCACCGCGACCCGTACCGGCGCCTGCGCCTTGCCCAGCTTCAGCCCGTGCTCTTCGCCCGCCGCGAGCACCGCCTCCTTCAGCGGCTCCGCCGACCACTCGGCCGCGGCCAGCTTCGCCCGCGCGGTACGCAGCAGGTCGGCCGCACCCGGCTGCCCCGGCTTCATGGCCTTGTCCCACGACTTCTCGTCGTACACCGGCTCGTCGAGGAAGAGGAAGTCGACGTTGGCCGTGATGTCGGACAGCACCGTCAGCCGCGTCTGCGCCAGCGGCGCCACCGCCGCGAAGGCGTCCGCGTCGAACGACTCCGCGGGCCACGGCGCGTGCGGCGCCCGCAGCCAGGGGGCGCAGCGCTCGGCGAAGTCCTTCACGTCGAGCATGCGGATGTGGTCCGCGTTGATGGCCTCGGCCTTCTTCAGGTCGAAGCGGGCCGGGTTGGGCACCACGTCGGCGATGTCGAAGGCCGCGACCAGCTCGTCGCGGGTGAAGACGTCGCGGTCGGCGGAGAGCGACCAGCCCAGCAGGGAGAGGTAGTTGATCAGCCCCTCGGGCAGGAAGCCGCGCTCGCGGTAGAGGTTGAGCGACGCCTGCGGGTCGCGCTTGGAGAGCTTCTTGTTGCCCTCGCCCATGACGTACGGCAGGTGGCCGAAGTCGGGCACCCGCTTGGCGACGCCGAGGTCGATCAGCGCGCGGTAGAGCGCGATCTGCCGCGGGGTGGAGGACAGCAGGTCCTCGCCGCGCAGCACGTGCGTGATCTCCATCAGCGCGTCGTCGACGGGGTTGACCAGGGTGTAGAGCGGGGCGCCGCTGGCGCGCACGATGCCGTAGTCCGTGACGTTCTCGGGGGCGAAGGCCAGCTCGCCGCGCACCAGATCGGTGAAGGCGATCGTCTCGTCCGGCATCCGGAAGCGGACGATCGAGGTCCGGCCCTCGGCCTCGTACGCGGCCACCTGCCCGGCGGTCAGTTCGCGGCAGTGCCCGTCGTAGCCGGAAGGCCGCCCGGCCGCGCGCGCCTCCTCGCGGCGCTCCTCCAGCTCGGCCGCGGTGCAGTAGCAGCGGTAGGCGTGCCCGGCGTCCTGGAGCCGGCGGGCCACGTCCGCGTAGATGTCCATGCGCTGCGACTGCCGGTAGGGCGCGTGCGGGCCGCCGGCCTCGGGGCCCTCGTCCCAGTCGATGCCGAGCCAGCGGAAGGAGTCGAGCAGCTGCTCGTACGACTCCTCGGAGTCCCGGGCCGCGTCGGTGTCCTCGATCCGGAAGACCAGCGAGCCGCCGGTGTGCCGGGCGTACGCCCAGTTGAACAGGGCGGTGCGGACCAGGCCCACGTGGGGGTTGCCGGTGGGGGAGGGACAGAAGCGGACCCGCAGGGGGGCCGGGGGGGCTGCGCTAGCCACGCTTGATCACCTTGTTGGCGAGAGTGCCGATGCCTTCGATGGTGACGGCGACCTCGTCGCCGTCGTGGAGCGGGCCGACGCCCGCGGGGGTTCCGGTCAGGATGACGTCACCGGGCAGCAGGGTCATCGCCTCGGTGATGTGCACGATCAGCTCGGGGATCGAGCGGACCATGTCCGTCGTCCGGCCGAGCTGGCGCTGTTCGCCGTTCACGGTGCACTGGATGGCGATGCCCTCGGCGATCCGGGCCGGGTCCAGGTCCGTCTCGACCCAGGGGCCGAGCGGGCAGGAGGTGTCGAAGCCCTTGGCCCTTGCCCACTGCTTCTCGCGCCGCTGGACGTCGCGCGCGGTCACGTCGTTGGCGCAGGTGTAGCCGAGGATCACGTCCTGGGCACGCTCCGGCGGCACGTCGCGGCAGAGCCGGCCGATGACGACGGCCAGCTCCGCCTCGTACTGCACGTCCTGGGAGAACGACGGGTACGCGATGGGGTCGCCGGGACCGATCACCGAGGTGGACGGCTTGAAGAAGGTGATGGGTACGTCCGGTGGGCTCGACAAGGGGTGTCCCAGCTCCGCGGCGTGCTCGGCGTAGTTGCGGCCGATCGCGACGACCTTGTTGGGGAGCACGGGGGGCAGCAGCCGCACCTTGTCCAGCGGGAGCTTCCGGCCCGACCGCTCGAACTCGGCGAAGGGATGGCCCTTGATCACGTCGAGGAGGACCTCGCCCCGGGGGGTGCCGGCGCCGTCGAAGCCGTCGGAGCCTTCGACCACACCGAACGCGACACTGCCGTCGATGGAGAACCTGGCGATACGCACGGGGCCCAGGTTATCGCCCCGCCACGGTGCGTCGCGCCGCGCGGGTCAGGCGCCGGACGGGAGTTCTTCCAGCACGGTGCGGCGCGGGTTCGCGGTCCGGTCCGGCGGCTGCGCGCCGGGCGCGGCGGCGGCGATCCGGGCGGCGAGGGCCTCGGGCGGCTCGGGAAGCAGCAGGTCCCCGGCGTCGTCGAGGTGGGCGAGGGTGGTGCGCCGCGGGTTGGCTATGGTGCGGAAGATCATGACGGTTACACGCGCCTTCACGTGCCGGGGCCCGCTGCCGGGCCGACGGGAACTGGCTTTACGGAACGATCCGTGGTGTCAAGTGAAGGGTAGGCGGCGCTATTCCCCGCGCCGCCGGGACCCATCCCGTACGGCATTGTGACTTTCCTCACCTCCCCGGTGACGAATGCCAAATATCGTCGACGCCGACGACGGGCGAAAGCGATCGATATCCGTATAGGGGAGACATTTCCCAACCGATGCGCTCGACCCGGGACACGGCCCCGCGCCATGCACCTCGTAGGAAAATGTCCCTTATCCCCACCCGTTGCTTCAACCACATGTAGTGTGACCGGCACGGTGAGTAGTGGCAGTCGAGCTGTTACCCCCGGGCCTTGTTGGAGATCCCGGCACTGTGCTGGAATTCCACGGACCGTCGCTGGAGTGCAGCCGACGCAAGGGCGCAACGGGGCGCCCCGCGGGGGACTGTGCGGGGAGCTTGCGCCGGTTGGTTCACGGCGGGCGGGGGCCTAAGCTCCCGCACGACCAGACAACGCTCCGGTGCATGCGCCGGAGCCGGTCCTAGAGGTTGCGACGCTAGTGCAGGGACGATTGAAGACTGACGGCAGCGTTCCGGGCGAGTCTGAGGCGCGTGGGAAGACCGACCGCGCAGCCTCCCTTCGGTACGGCCAGAGCGCGAGCTCCTCGCCGGACCGGAATGCCGACCGCGGCGGCGCCCGAATACCCGCGCCCCAGGCCGGCGACTTCGCCAACATGCAGCAGCCCAAGGGCTCGAAGGGGCCGGGCTCCCGGATCCTGCTGCGCAACTGGCGCATCAGCACCAGACTCGTCTCGCTCCTCGCGCTCCCCGTGGTCGCCGCGACCACGCTGGGGGCTTTCCGCATTGAGGAATCCTGGCAGAACCTCCAGCAGCTGGAGAACATGAAGCTGCTGACGGACATGACCGAGGAGGCCACCGAACTCGCCGACATGCTCCAGCAGGAGCGCGACAAGTCGGCCGGCCTCATCGTCGACGGGAACCCCAAGCACCCGGACATCACCGACGCCCGCGACGAGACCGACAAGGCCCTGATCGCCTTCACCCGGTCCGCGGACGAGATCGACACCACCGACGACGAGGACCTCGCCGGGGTCAACAACTCGCTGACGAGCGTCATCGAGAAGCTCAACAAGATCAACAGCATTCGCAAGACGGCCTACTCGGACGACACCGGCGGCGCCGCCCAGACGGTCAAGGCGTACGGCGAACTCGTCGACTCCCTGGTCTCGCTCTCCCAGGACATGGCCCTGGCCACCAGCAACCCGGACATGATCGCCAAGACCCGGGCGCTGGCCACCTTCTCCTCCGCCAAGGAGTACGCCTCCGTCCAGCAGGCGATCATCAGCGCCGCCCTCGCCGAGGAGCCCCGCGACGACTTCGCCGAGGCCGACCGGCTGGAGGCCGCCTCCGCCCAGGAGGCGGAGAGCTCCTCGCTCAAGCTCTTCGCCCACCTGTACTCCGGCCGGATCGGCCTGACGGATCTGATGCGCTCGCTGGACGGCGGCAACGCCTCCGTGCAGCAGGCCGACACGTTCGCCAAGAACCTGGTGAACAACCCGGACAGCATCAAGAACGCCGACATGAGCTACCGGCACTGGTACGAGCTGGACAGCGTCAAGATCGAAGAGATGAAGAAGATCGAGCAGCACCTGCTCCAGGAGATGGAGCAGACTGCGCGCGATCTGCGGTCCGAGGCCCGGAACGAAACGTACTTCAGCGCTGCCCTGATCCTCCTCGTCCTGCTCATCTCGCTGGCCGGCGCCTTCGTCGTCGCCCGCTCCATGGTCCGCTCGCTGCGCCGGCTGCAGGACACCGCGCAGACCGTCGCCCAGAAGCGGCTGCCCGAGCTGGTCAAGCAGCTCTCCGACGCCGACCCGCAGGACGTCGACACCTCCGTCGAGACCGTCGGCATCCGCAGCCGGGACGAGATCGGCAAGGTGGCGTCCGCGTTCGACGACGTGCACCGCGAGGCCGTCCGGCTGGCCGCCGAGCAGGCGCTGCTGCGGGGCAACGTGAACGCGATGTTCACCAACCTCTCGCGCCGGAGCCAGGGCCTCATCCAGCGTCAGCTCTCACTCATATCCGAACTGGAGTCCCGCGAGGCCGACCCGGACCAGCTGGAGAACCTCTTCAAGCTCGACCACCTCGCGACCCGCATGCGCCGCAACGGCGAGAACCTCCTCGTCCTCGCGGGCGAGGAGCCGGGCCGCCGGTGGACCCGCCCGGTCCCGCTGGTCGACGTGCTGCGCGCCGCCGCCTCCGAGGTGGAGCAGTACGAGCGGATCGAACTGTCCGCCGTACCGGCCACCCAGGTCGCCGGCCGCGTCGTCAACGACCTCGTCCACCTGCTCGCCGAGCTGCTGGAGAACGCCACGTCGTTCTCCTCGCCGCAGACCAAGGTCAAGGTCACCGGCCACGCGCTGCCCGACGGGCGGGTGCTGGTCGAGATCCACGACACCGGCATCGGGCTGTCGCCCGAGGACCTCGGGGCGATCAACGAGCGGCTGGCCAACCCGCCCACGGTCGACGTCTCCGTCTCCCGCCGCATGGGCCTGTTCGTGGTCGGCCGGCTCTCGCTGCGCCACGGCATCCGCATCCAGCTGCGCCCCTCCGACTCCGGCGGCACCACCGCGCTGGTCATGCTCCCCGT
>NZ_JACBXC010000352.1 GCF_013870535.1 Streptomyces phytophilus
CGGTGAGGAGCCGACCACCTGAGCCGAGACGCTAAGCCGAGGGTGCGGCGCAGGAGGAGGGGATGAAAGAGACTTACCGGACCTGCCCGATGGTGACAGGTTGTGATCGCCTGAACACGGCTGACTGGGCTGCGGGTTGGGATCTGTGACCGATGTGCCGGAAGCGGTCACCCCCATGAGCGCTGTCTGTTACGGACCGCTACGCTCACGCCCATGGATGTACTCATTAACGTCTTCGTCGCCACGCACGTCATCGGTGTCGCCGCGCTGCTGGGCGGCTGGCTCACCCAGTTGAAGTCGTTGAAGACAGGTGACGTGCGCATCGTGCCCGCCATGGTGCACGGCGCGCTGGTCATGCTGGTCACCGGATTCATCCTCACCGGCCTCAACGAGGCCGACGACGTGGAGCTGAACCACACGAAGCTCACCGTCAAGAGCGTGGTCCTGATCGCGATCCTCGTCATGGTCTACCTCAAGCGGGCGGAAGAGCGCATCGCGAAGGGCTACTTCCTCGCGATCGGGCTCCTGACCATGGCCAACATCTTCATCGCCACCACCTGGACCTGAGGCACCTGGACCTGAGGCCGGCCGCCTCCCGGCTCCCCGGCCCTCCGCCCCCCGTGCGCCCCGCCGTCAGGCCGGGCGCACACCACTGTGGAACGGCATGTAGTCGATCGACTCGTACTTCACGTCGTCGCCCGGCTTGGACGCGTGGATCATCTGCCCGTTGCCCACGTAGATCCCGACGTGGCTGATGTCGTCGTAGAAGAAGACCAGGTCGCCGGGCTGCAGATCCGCCTTGGCCACCTGCGTGCCCGCGTTGACCTGGTCGTAGGTCGTACGCGGCAGGGAGATGCCGGCCTCGCGCCAGGCGGCCTGGGTCAGGCCGGAGCAGTCGAACGAGTCCGGGCCCGTGGCCCCCCACACGTACGGCTTGCCCAGCTGGGCCTCGGCGAACGCCAGCACCTTCTCCGACTTCGAGGCGCCGGTGTCCGCGGGCGGCGGCTCCTCCTGCTGCTCTTCCTCCTGCTGCTCCTGCTCGCGCTGCTCCTGCTCGCGGCGCTCCTGCTCCGCCTGCCGCTGCCGCTCCAACTCCGCCTGGCGCGCGGCCTCCTCGGCCTTGCGCCGCGCCTCCTCCTCGCGCTTGCGCTCCAGCTCGGCGAGGCGCTGCTTCTCCTCCTCGGTGAGCCGGTCCAGCACCTTGCGCGCGTCGGACAGCTTCGTCTGGACCTCCTTCTTGGAGTCCCGGAGCTGCTCCTGCGACTCGGTGAGGTTCCGCAGGCTCTCCTGCGCCTCCGCCCGCTTGGTGTTGGCCTTGGCCTGGCGCACCTGGAACTGGTCGACCGCGGCCTGCTCGCGGTTCGTCAGCCGCTCCATGAGGTGGGCCTGGTCGAAGTAGGTCTGCGGGTCAGGCGCGAGCATGAAGGTCGCGGTGGGCGTGATGCCGCCGGTGCGGTACTGGGCGGCGGCGAGGCGGCCCAGCTCGCGCCGCGACTCGTTGAGCCGCGCGGTCTCCTCGGCCACCTCGTCGAGCTGCTGCTCGACCCGGCCGCGCTGCTGCGAGGTGCGCTCCTTGGCGCCGTTGTAGCGCTCGGTGGCCCGCTCCGCCTCGTGGTAGAGGTGGTCGACTTCCTTCTGTACGTCCTCGATCGACCGCTCGGCCGGGGTCGCGCCGGCTTCCTGGGAGAGAAGCGTCGCGGAGGCCAGGGCCGCGGAGCCGACACCGACGGCGGTACGGCGCCCCGCCGGCGACTCCAGGATCCGGGTC
The DNA here is from genome assembly GCF_013870535.1 of Streptomyces phytophilus. Classification (GTDB taxonomy): domain Bacteria; phylum Actinomycetota; class Actinomycetes; order Streptomycetales; family Streptomycetaceae; genus Streptomyces; species Streptomyces phytophilus. The sequence goes on from NZ_JACBXC010000352.1 coordinate 1,769, forward strand.
CGCGGCTTTCGGTGGGAAGCCAAGGCAGGCCACTCCTTCCGTCCGGGCAGTGCCCGTGCACGGTAGCCACTCGGTGGGACCGCTGTGAAGTCTGATGTTCGATTTGCCCGAAACCGTTTCGTGATCCGGGGCGCCGTTGCGGCCAATTCGGACATCCCGCGTGGGCTGTCGGTGGGGCGCCCTAGACTCTGTGGACGATGAGCAGCCTCTTCGACGACAGTCATCCCGCCCTCGCCGCGAGCGCCCCCGAGCCGTACTACCGCGATGGCGCGCCCCGTCCCGTCACCGACCCGGAAGCGCTGCTCACCGGGTTGAACGAGCAGCAGCGTGCCGCCGTGGAGCACGCCGGCACGCCCCTGCTGATCGTCGCCGGCGCCGGCTCCGGCAAGACCCGCGTGCTGACCCACCGCATCGCGTACCTGCTCGCCAGGCGGCGGGCCCACCCCGGCCAGATCCTCGCCATCACGTTCACGAACAAGGCGGCGGGGGAGATGAAGGAGCGCGTCGAGGACCTGGTCGGCGCGCGCGCGAACGCCATGTGGGTCTCCACGTTCCACAGCGCCTGCGTGCGCATCCTGCGCCGCGAGTCGAAGAAGCTGGGCTTCACGTCCTCGTTCTCGATCTACGACGCCGCCGACTCGCGCCGGCTGATGGCGCTGGTCTGCCGGGACCTGGACCTCGACCCGAAGCGCTATCCGCCCAAGGCGCTCGGCGCCAAGGTCTCCAGCCTGAAGAACGAGCTGATCGACGAGGAGAGCTGGGCCGCCCAGGCCACCGACGGGTACGAGAAGACGCTCGCCGAGGCGTACGCGCTGTACCAGTCGCGGCTCCGCGAGGCCAACGCGCTGGACTTCGACGACCTGATCATGACGACCGTGAACCTGCTGCAGGCGTTCCCGGACGTCGCCGAGCACTACCGCCGCCGGTTCCGGCACGTGCTGGTCGACGAGTACCAGGACACGAACAAGGCGCAGTACATGCTGGTGCGCGAGCTGGTCGGCCCGCCGGCCGGGGCTCCCGGGGAGGACGGGACCGCGACGGACGGCGGGGGCGCGCCGGAGGACGGGGGCGCGGAGCGTACGCCGGGACCGGAGGGCCCCGCGGAGCTGTGCGTCGTCGGCGACGCGGACCAGTCGATCTACGCCTTCCGCGGCGCCACCATCCGCAACATCCTCCAGTTCGAAGAGGACTACCCCGACGCGCGCACGATCCTGCTGGAGCAGAACTACCGCTCCACGCAGACGATCCTCAACGCCGCCAACGCCGTCATCGAGCGCAACGCCTCCCGCCGCCCCAAGAACCTGTGGACCGACGCCGGCGCCGGCGCCCGCATCGTCGGCTACGTCGCCGACACCGAGCACGACGAGGCGCAGTTCGTCGCCGACGAGATCGACCGGCTCTCGGACGCCGGCGACGCCCGCGCCGGCGACGTCGCCGTCTTCTACCGGACGAACGCCCAGTCCCGTGTCTTCGAGGAAGTCTTCATCCGCGTCGGCCTGCCGTACAAGGTCGTCGGCGGCGTCCGCTTCTACGAGCGCCGGGAGGTCCGCGACGTCCTCGCGTACCTGCGCGTGCTCGCCAACCCCGAGGACTCCGTACCGCTGCGCCGCATCATGAACGTGCCCAAGCGCGGCATCGGCGACCGCGCCGAGGCGATGATCGAGGCGCTGGCGCAGCGCGAGCGGATCTCCTTTCCGCAGGCGCTGGTGCGCGTGGACGAGGCGTACGGGATGGCGTCCCGCTCGGTCAACGCCGTCAAGCGGTTCAACACGCTGATGGAGGAGCTGCGCACGGTCGTGGAGTCCGGCGCCGGGCCGGCCACGGTGCTGGAGGCGGTGCTGGAGCGGACCGGCTATCTCGCCGAGCTGCAGGCGTCGACCGACCCGCAGGACGAGACCCGCATCGAGAACCTCCAGGAGCTGGCCGCCGTGGCCCTGGAGTTCGAGCAGGAGCGCGGCGAGGAGGGCCCGGGGACGCTCGCCGACTTCCTGGAGCGCGTCGCGCTGGTCGCCGACAGCGACGAGATCCCGGAGGAGGAGACGGACGGCTCCGGTGTCATCACGCTGATGACCCTGCACACCGCCAAGGGGCTGGAGTTCCCGGTGGTGTTCCTCTCCGGCATGGAGGACGGCGTCTTCCCCCACATGCGGGCCCTCGGCGACGTCAAGGAGCTGGAGGAGGAGCGCCGGCTGGCGTACGTGGGCATCACGCGCGCGCAGGAGCGGCTCTATCTGACGCGCTCGGTGATGCGCAGTTCGTGGGGCCAGCCGTCGTACAACCCGCCGTCGCGCTTCCTGGACGAGATCCCGCCGGCGTATCTGGACTGGCGGCGCACGGGCGCGTCGGCCACCCGGGGCGGCGGCGGGGGGCGGTCGCCGATGGAGTCCGCGGCGGCGGCGCTGGCGTCGTCGTTCACGTCGGCCCGTACGCGGCAGGGCCCTTCGGGCTTCGCCACCGGGCGGGCGACGGAGCGGCCGGTGATCGCGCTGTCGGTGGGGGACCGGGTGACGCACGACCAGTTCGGGATGGGCACGGTCGTCGAGGTGTCCGGCTCGGGCGCGAACGCGCAGGCGACGATCGACTTCGGCGACGGCGGGCGGACCAAGAAGCTGCTCCTGCGGTACGCGCCGGTGGAGCGGCTCTAAGGCGGTCCGGGCGGGTCGAGGCGCGGCCGGGTCCGGGCCCGGGCGGGCGTGCCGCGCTGCGGGTCCGGCGTGTCCTGCGCGGCCCTACTGCGGGTCGAGGCCCTTGTCCTGGAGCCAGGCCAGCGGGTCGATGGCGGAGCCGCCGTAGGGGTGCACCTCGAAGTGCAGGTGCGGGCCGGTGGAGTTGCCGGAGTTGCCCGAGTACGCGACGACGTCGCCGGCCTGCACGGGGCCGGTGGTGATGGCGTAGCTGTCGAGGTGGGCGTACCACGTCTCGGTGCCGTCCGGGGCGGTGAGGACGAGCATGTTCCCGTACGAGTAGTCGTAGCGGGTGGTGACCGTGCCGTCGGTGGCGGCCTTGACCTCGCTGCCGTACGAGACGGGGAAGTCGATGCCGGTGTGCACGGACATCCAGTTGACGCCCGCCTGGCCGTAGTACGCGCTGAGTCCCGGGTTGTCGACGGGGACCGCGAACTTCGGGCGCAGCGCCTCCTTGCGCGCCGCCTCCTCCGCCTCCCGCTTCCGCTCGGCCTCCTGCTTCTCCTTGAGGTCGATGCGCTCCTGGGTGCGGCTGGCGCGGTCGGCGAAGCCCTCGGCGTCCTCGGTGACCCCGCGAAGCTGCGTGTCGAGCGCGGCGTTGGCCTTCGACGTCTTGGCGGAGGCCGTGTCCGGGGCCGCCTGGGTCGTCTTGCCGTCGTCCTCGCCGCTGCCGGAGCCGGTGCCGGTGACGCTCGCGGCGGCGACGCCGGCCACGCCGAC
>NZ_JACBXC010000353.1 GCF_013870535.1 Streptomyces phytophilus
TGTTTGTGTGATAATTCGTCGCATCGGTTGATACTTACCGATACCCGGCGCGGCACAGCGCAGGAAACCCGGGGTGTCGGTGTATATCGCCCGTCCGGCCCAGCTCCACCCCGCCGCGCGCTCCCCCGGCCGCGGTACGCCGCACCCCGCCGGCCGGCGGCGCCGGCGGGCGGGGTGCGGGTCAGGATAGAGCCGTCCCGGGGACCTACTTCACCGAGCCGGCCGTCAGGCCCGAGACGACGTGCCGCTCGATGAAGGCGAAGAGCACGACGACCGGGATGATGGCGACGACCGAGGCCGCGAAGAGGTAATTCCATTCGACGGTGTAGGCGCCGATGAAGTTGTTGATGCCGACGGTCAGCGGCTGCTTCTCCGGCTCGGTCATCAGCGTCAGGCCCATCACGAACTCGTTCCAGGTCGAGATGAACGTGAAGATGATCGCCGTGACCACACCGGGCATGGCCAGCGGCAGCGTCACCCGGAACAGCGCGCCGAACCGCCCGGTGCCGTCGACCATCGCCGCCTCCTCCAGCTCGGCCGGGATGGACGAGATGTAGGCGGTGAGGATCCAGATCGCGAAGGCGAGGTTGAACGCGCCGTTGGCCAGGATCAGCGTCCAGGTCGAGTTCAGCATGTCGAGCTGGTGGAACTCGCGGTAGAGGCCGATGAGCAGCGCGGTGGGCTGGAACATCTGCGTGACCAGCACCAGCAGCAGGAACGCCTTGCGCCCGCGGTAGCGCACGCGCGCCGTGTAGTACGCGGCCGGCAGCGACACCAGCAGCACGAGCAGCGTGGCGCCGCCCGCGATCAGCAGGGTGACCTTGAGGTTGTCGCCGAGCGTGGACTCGCCCCAGACGTCGACCAGGTTTTTCCACTCGAACGACGTGGGCAGGTACGTCCGGTCGCGCAGTTCGTCCGCGGGCCGGAGCGCGGTGATGATCATCTCCAGGTACGGCGCGATGAAGATGACCGCCAGCATCCAGGCGCTCGCGGCGATGACGAGGGTGCGCGGGCCGTACTTCCTGCGCTTGGCGGCGCCCTTGCCGCCCTTCGGGCCGGTGCCGCCCTTCCCGCCGGCGTCCTTGGCGACGGGTCCGTCTTCCGGTGTGCGTGAGGGCGCGGAGACCGTCATGCGTCCTCCTTGTTCCAGCGGCTGACCTTGAGGAAGATCAGGACGAGTACGACGACCATCGCGAAGTTGACGACGGACATCGCGGCGGACTCGCCGATGTCGGTGTCCTTCAACTGGTACATGAACACCGTGGTCGTGGCGGTGTCGCTGCCGGGCCCGCCCTTGGTCATGGCCCAGATGACGGGGAACGAGTTGAAGACGTTGATGAGGTTGATGACGAAGCCGACGAGGAACGCCGGCCGCAGCAGCGGCACGGTCACGCGCCAGTAGGTCTGGCGGGAGTTGGCGCCGTCGATACGGGCGGCCTCGTACACCTCGTGCGGGATGGTCTGCAACCCGGCGAGCAGCGTGTACGTGGTGAACGGCAGCGAGACGAAGACCGCGACGAACATCATCCACGGCCAGGCGGTCGCGGGATCGCCGAGCCAGTCCTTCGGCCCGTCGATCAGACCGAGGTCGGTCATCAGGGTGTTGAGGACCCCGGCGGTCTGGTCGAGCATCCAGCGGAAGCCGATGGCGGTCATCAGCACCGAGGCGGCCCACGGCGCGATGAGCGCCCAGCGGGTGATCGTCCGGCCCGGGAAGGGCTTGTTGAAGAGCTGGGCCAGGCCCAGCGAGAGCAGCATGGTGACGCCGACGACGGCGACGGTCCATACCACTGTCATCGTCAGCACCTTGCCGAAGCCGGACTCGTCGAAGAGCTGGCGGTACTTCTCCGTACCGGCCGAGCCGCGGACGAAACCGCTGATGCTGATGTTGAGGAACGAGGTGCGGATCAGTTCGTAGATGGGCCACAGGACCACCACGACGATCAGCAGGACGGCGGGGGCAATCCAGGGCAGCGGACCGAGCCGGGCGAGGCCGCCGCGACGGCGGCGCTGCGGCCCGGTCTTCCGCACGCCGGGCCCGGGGCCGGTACCGGCCGCGGGCTCCTTGACCGTGACGGGCACGGGGACTCCTTGCGGGTACGGCGGTTGAGGGGACCGCACTTGGGGGCTACGGGGGCGCGGCGGCGTGTCGTACGCGGGCCGCGCGGGAGCACGGGGTGCCGGGCGACGGCACCGGGGGCGGGCCGCCGCGCGGCGCTGCGCGCGGCGGCCCGGCCCGGTACGGTCACGGGGGGCTGTTCAGAACCAGGACCCGAGCCGGGTCACTCGCCCATGTCGGCGGCGGCGTCCTCGGCCTTCCCCTGGAGTTCGCCCAGCACCTTGCCCGGGTCGTCGGACGCGGCCTTGCCGCCCGACTTCTTGATCTCGGCGGAGACCACGTCCCAGCTCGTGTTGCCCAGCGGGTAGAACTCGGCCGCCGGCAGCACCTCGAAGAAGGGCTCCAGGTCCTTGTGCTTGCCGTTCGACTGCATCGTCTCAAGGGTGTCCGTGGTCACCGGCATGAGGTTGTACATCTCGTCGAACTTGAGCGTGTTCTCCTCGGAGTACGCGAAGTCCAGGAACTTCTTGATCTGCTCCTGCTTGCCGCCGTCCTTGAACGCCATCATCCAGTCGGCGACGCCGAGGGTGGAGTCCAGCGGGCCGTCCTTGCCGGGGATCGGCGCCACGTCGTAGTCGACGCCGCCGTCCTTGGCCATCTGGATCAGCGTCGGGTGGCCGTTGAGCATGCCCACCTTGCCGGCGGCGAAGTCGGCGAAGGCCGTCTTGCGGTCGGTGGTGGCGGGGTTCTCGTAGGTCAGACCGGGGTCGACCAGGTTCTCCTTCAGCCAGTCGAAGGTCTCGACGTTCTGGGCGCTGTCGAGGGTGTACTTGCCCTCGGCGTCGGTGTAGCCGCCGCCGTTCCCCAGCTCCCACATCATCGTCTCGCCCTGGGTCTCCTCCGGGCCGAGGGGGAGCGCGTAGGGGATGTCGGCGGCCTTCTCGTCCTTGATCTTCTGCGCCGCCGCGGCGACGTCGTCCCAGCTCTGCGGGACCTCCACGCCGGCCTTGTCGAGGACTTCCTTGTTGTAGAACATCAGCCGCGCCGAGGAGACGAACGGGATGCCGTACTGGGTGCCGTCGACCTCGCCGGCCTTGGCGAAGGTCTCGATGAGGTTGTTCTTCGTCTTCGGCGAGAGCACCTCGTCGGCCTCGTACAGCAGGTCGTCGGCGACCTTGTCGGCGTAGCCGCCGGTCTGCAGGATGTCCGGGACGTTCCCGCCCTGGATCATCGTCTTGACCTTGGCGTCGATGTCGTTCCAGTTGATGACCTGGACGTCGACCTTGATGTCCTTGTTCTTCGCCTCGAAGCGCTTGACGACGTCGTCCCAGTAGACCTTGGACGCGTTCGACGCCTTGTCACCGTAGTCGGCGGCCACCAGCTTGATGGTGGTCGTACCGTCCGAGCTGCCCCCGTCGTCGCCGCAGGCGGCAAGCCCCAGTACCAGCGCAGAGGCCGCTGCGCCGGCACTGATCAACCGTACTGTCCTCACTGTTGAACCCCTTTGTCCTCGGCGCTGGTTTACGACCAGATGAAGATCATCCAGCGTGCGCTGGGCGTCAGCCTACCGACGGGCGCCTCTCGCGAACAGGTCTAGGCCACTGCCGTGACCTGGCTGCAATCAGGCGCTTCCGACTGCTTCCGTTTCGCATTTTTCCGCTACGCACGGTAGTCACCCGGCAGGGCCTCTCGGCCGTGATCCCGGGCCGTCCGGCCCTTGGCGTGGATCGCGCGGCGCAGGCAGGGCGGCCACCGCCGGCCGTCCCCGACCGCCGCAGAGCGCGCGAGATCCGGGGTAGCCGCGGCCGGAACCAACGGTGCCGCCACCGGCCTGCCGTTGCGTACGAGCCGCCGGTTCACCCGCGGCACGGTCTCCCCCGACCTACGTACGGTGACGAAAGCGGGCGGCGGACCGGGCGACGTCCGCTACCGCGACCGGTGGAGCCCCGACACGGGCGCGGCGGGAGCCGCGTGCCGGACGAGTTCCTGCGCCCTGCCGGTCCGACGGGCCGTCCGGAGGCGGCGGCCGAGGGCGCGAAGGCAGCGGACGGCGGTGGTGGTGGACGAGACCACCGGCGATGCGGTGGTGCCGGGCTGCTCACCCGGCTCCGTCGGACCGGGTCGGGCAGGGGGGGAGGACCCCGATCCGGGCGGGACGGTGACCCGGTTCAGCCTGTCGGGCGTCCGGGGCGCCGAGGCCGCCGGGGTGCTGCTGCCGCGCTTCGACACCGAGAGGGACCCGGTGGGCACGATCCGGCTGCCGGTGACGGCCGCGGGCCGGGCGCGGCGGACGGCGGGCCGGGCCAGGGGATGAACCGGCCCGCCGAGATCAGTGGGGCAGCGGGGCAGCGGGGCGCCGGAGGGCCCGGGGCGGAGTACCGGAAAGACCTCCCGGCCCGGCGGAGCCGCTCAGCGCGGCAGCGGGGCACCCACGTCGTACAGGTGGTGGATCACGTCGTGCACGAAGTAGCGCGCGAACGAGTCGACCGTGAACGCCGCGCCGTCGCTGCGGAACCCCGGACGCTGCCACTCCCCCTCGCCGACCTCGTCCAGGTGCTCCGCCAGCGTCTCGCCCCACGCCGACAGCTCCGCCGCCACCCGCAGCGGGTCCTGCTCCCCGTACCGGGCCTCGGCCGCCGTCTCGTCCTGCTGCCAGTTGGCGAACCGCGGACCGGACTCGGTGAGCATCAGCCGCACCCTCTCGTCGCCCAGCCGGAGCACGTCGCGCACGTGGCACGCGTACTCCAGCGCCGACCACACGTCCGGCCGCGGCCGCGCCCGCAGCCGCTCCGGTTCGTCGCCCAGGACCTGCACCCAGCGCACGGCGCTCTTCCGCACCAGCCCGGGGACGTCCTGCGGGCGGGTCTCCGCCGCCGCGAAGCCGCACTCGGGGCAGGGGCGCTCCAGGACCCAGGTCCAGTCCTTGGTGTCCGGTGTGATCATGCCGTCCAGTCTCCCCGCGGAAGACTGTGCAGCACCAGCGAGAATTCGTTGAACGGTCCGGTAAGCACTGCTTAACCGACGGCCCACCGCTGCACCAGCCCCCAGGCGAACTCGGCCGTGCACGCGCGCGGTTCGCCCGCCTCGTCCGGCGCGGTGAAGG
>NZ_JACBXC010000354.1 GCF_013870535.1 Streptomyces phytophilus
GAAGGAGGAGCTGGCCCGCGCCGCGGGGGCCACCGACTTCGTCCTCGCGGCCCCGGGCGGGGAGCGCGACACCGCGAAGCGGATCCGTACGCTGACGGCGGGCATCGGCGCCGACGTGGCGATCGAGTGCGCCGGCCGGGCGGAGTCGATACGTACCGCCTGGTCCTCGACGCGGCGCGGCGGCCGGACCACGGTCGTCGGCATCGGCGGGCAGGAGGAGCGGGTGTCGTTCTCGGCGCTGGAGCTCTTCTACTTCGGCCGCACGCTCTCCGGTTGCGTCTACGGCAACAGCGACCCGGCCCGCGACCTGCCCGCCATCGCCGCGCACGTACGCGCCGGGGAACTGGACCTCGGCGGGCTCGTCACCGCGCGCATCGGGCTCGACGGCATCCCGGCGGCGTTCGACGCGATGCTCGCGGGACGCGGGGGACGGGCGCTCGTGGTGTTCTGAGCGCCCGCCGCGGTCCGCACGCCGGTCAGCCGGATTTCTTGACGGCCGTGTCGGAGCGCGGAAAGAAAGTGCCCTGACGATCAATCTGCGACAACACCCTTGTCTTCACTTCTTGGAGGCAAGAAGGGGCAGAGACGGGGGTTCTGCCAAGTCCCTTCGGGCTTTGGACTCTTGGTGGATAAAGTTTGTTTGCGGTTGAGTCGAAGCAGTTCCCAGGGTGGCGAAAAGAAGTTAACTTGTTGCGGACCGGTCAGCCGGGGCGGCGTCGTCACCCCCCTCCATCGGACGACGCCGCCCCGTGGCGCGACGGCACGCGCCTGTGCAACCCCCCACCGACCCTCTCCCCGGAGGAAACGCGTGCACAGGAAACTCAGAAAGGTCATGGCCGCATTGTCGGGCGGGCTGCTCGTGACGTCGGGCGTGGTCGCGCTCACGGTCACGCAGACGGCCACCGCCGCGCCGCCGAAAGCCGCGGCCGCGGAGTTCCGGCAGGTCGAACTCGCCAAGGGCGTACCCGACATGGGCGAGCCCATGTCGCTGGCCGTGCTCCCCGACCGGTCGGTGCTCCACACCGCGCGCGACGGCACGCTGCGCCTGACCAACGCCAACGGCGACACCAGCGTCGCGGGCAAGCTCCCCGTCTACACCAACGACGAGGAGGGTCTGCAAGGCGTCGCCGCCGACCCCGACTTCGCGTCCAACCGCTTCGTCTACCTCTACTACGCCCCGCCCCTGAACACCCCCGGCGGCGGCGCCCCCGAGACGGGCAGCCCCGCCGACTTCGCGCCCTTCGACGGCGTCAACCGCCTCTCGCGGTTCGTCCTGGGCGAGAACGGCACGCTGGACATCGGCAGCGAGGTCACCGTCCTGGAGGTCCCGACCTCCCGCGGCCAGTGCTGCCACGTGGGCGGGGACATCGACTTCGACGCCGAGGGCAACCTGTACCTGTCCACCGGCGACGACACCAACCCGTTCGCCTCGGACGGCTACACGCCGATCGACGAACGCGCCGACCGGAACCCGGCATTCGACGCCCAGCGCTCCGCCGCCAACACCAACGACCTGCGCGGCAAGGTGCTGCGGATCAAGGTCAACGCGGACGGCTCGTACGACATCCCGGCCGGCAACCTCTTCGCGCCCGGCACGGAGAAGACCAGGCCCGAGATCTACGCCATGGGTTTCCGCAACCCGTTCCGGATGAGCGTCGACAAGGCCACCGGCGTCGTCTACCTCGGCGACTACGGCCCCGACGCCGGCACCGCGAGCGCCACCCGCGGCCCCGGCGGCCAGGTCGAGTTCAACCGCATCAGCGAGCCGGGCAACTTCGGCTGGCCGTACTGCACCGGCGACAACGACGCCTACGTCGAGTACGACTTCGGCAACGGCTCCTCCGGCGGCACCTACAACTGCGGCGCCCCCGTCAACAACTCGCCGCACAACACCGGCCTGACCGAGCTGCCGCCCGCCCAGGCCGCCTGGATCCCCTACGACGGCAACTCCGTCCCCGAGTTCGGCAACGGCTCCGAGTCCCCGATGGGCGGCCCCGTCTACAACTACGACGCCGGTCTCGACTCGGCCGTGAAGTTCCCCGAGGAGTTCGACGGGGACTACTTCGCCGGCGAGTTCGGCCGCCGCTGGATCAAGAACATCAAGGTCGACGGCTCCGGCGGGGTCCAGTCCATCAACGACTTCCCCTGGTCGGGCACGCAGGTGATGGACATGGCCTTCGGGCCCGACGGCGCGCTCTACGTCCTGGACTACGGCACCGGCTTCGGCAGCGGCGACGACTCCAGCGCGCTCTACCGCATCGAGAACGTACCGGCCGGCGAGGAAGGCGGCGCCGCGGCCGGCGAGGAGCCGAAGGTGGTGAAGGCCGGCGGCGCGGACAGCGACACGCCGCAGGCCGCGAGCGCGGCGTCGGTGGAGCTGAAGCTCCCCGGCGACGGGCAGCTCTTCGAGTTCGGCGACGCCGTGCCGTTCGAGATCGAGGTGACCGACCCCGACGGCGGAGAGGTCGACTGCTCGAAGGTGACCCTCGACTACCTGCTCGGCCACGACTCGCACGCCCACCACCTCGCGTCCGCCTCGGGCTGCTCCGGCACCCTGCAGACGCCCCAGGACGGCGGGCACGACGTGAGCGCCAACATCTTCGGCGTCTTCACCGCCAAGTACACCGCCGCGGACGGCACGACCGTCACCGACCAGCACCTCGCGCAGCCCCGCCACCGGCAGGCGGAGCACTTCAAGACCACCGAGGGCGTCGAGGTCGAGCAGTCCGGGTCCGCCGAGGGCGGCGCGCGGGCCGGCGGCATCGACGACGGCGACTGGGTCGCGTTCACCCCGTACCTGGTCGAGGACGGCGACTTCACCGCCCGCGTGGCCGCCGAGGCGGCCGGCGGGGCCATTGAGGTACGCGCCGACGCACCGGACGGCGCGCTGCTCGGCACCGTCGACGTGCCGGCGACCGGAGGCGCGGACACGTACGAGGACGTGACCACCACGCTGGCCGACGCACCGGCGGAGACCACGACGCTGCACCTGGTCTTCACGGGCGCGGGCGACGCGCCCTTCACCGTCGACTCCTTCACCCTCGGCTCCGGAGGCGAACAGTGACCGACACCACCAAGCGGCGGGCCCGGCGGCTCGCCGTCCCGGCCGCCGCGTGCCTGCTGCTGGGCGCCGTGGCCGCGCTCCCGATGACCGGCGCGACGGCGGCCCCGCCGCCGCAGGCGCCGGCCGCGGCAGAGGAGGCAGCAGCCCCCTTCGACGTGCTGGTTTTCTCCAAGACGGCCGGCTTCCGGCACGACTCGATCGACGAGGGCGTCGCGGCGCTCACCCGACTGGGCACCGAGAACGACTTCACCGTCACGGCCACGGAGGACGCCGGCGCGTTCACCGGGGAGAACCTGTCGCAGTACGAGACGGTCGTCTTCCTGCACACGACGGGCGACGTGCTCGACGCGACCCAGCAGACGGCGTTCGAGGGCTACATCAAGGGCGGCGGCGGCTACATGGGCATCCATGCCGCCGCCGACACCGAGTACGACTGGCCGTTCTACGGCGAGCTGGTCGGCGCCTGGTTCGCCTCCCACCCGGCGATCCAGCAGGCCACGGTGAACGTGGAGGACCACGCGCACGACGCCACCGCCCACCTGGACGACCAGTGGGTCCGCAACGACGAGTGGTACGACTACCGGGCCAACGCGCGCGACACCGCGCACGTGCTGGCCACACTCGACGAGACGACGTACGACGGCGGGCAGATGGGCGAGGACCACCCCATCGCCTGGTGCCAGGAGTACGAGGGCGGCCGGTCGTTCTACACCGGCGGCGGCCACACCGCCGAGTCGTACGCCGAGCCGGACTTCGTACGCCACCTCCTCGGCGGCGTCCGCTGGTCGGCGGGTGCGGTGGAGTCGGACTGCGCATGAGTCACCGGGTCGCCCGACCCGGCTGACCCCCGAGACCCGTCGTCGTCGCGAGGGGCGACGACGAGGGACCGGCCTCCGGGCCGGACAGGCGAACGGGTGTCACGCCGAACCACCCCGCCGCCGAACCCAGGTGCCCGGCCGTCCCGGCCGGGCACCTGGTCGTCAGCCGCCCTTGGGGCGCCCCCATGAGCTGGTGAAAAGCCAGATCCACCACAGCGGGTTGACGAGGTTGAACCAGCGTTTCCGGTTGGCCAGGTGCCACGCGTGGTAATCGTCCTGCTCCGCGACCGTGCCGATCCTGCCGGCGTCCGCCGCTCCGAGGACGGGCACGAGGTCACGCACCGTGGTCGGCAGCCAGCGGCGGTGGACGTACACCACCCAGGCGCCGTGCTCCCTGGCCATCCGGGACGGCCAGGTATCGATACGGGCGCCGTTGCAGCACAACCGGACGCCTTTCGGCTCAAGACACCCCCGGGCCTGCCGGAGCGCCTCGAAGAGATCGGCGCCCTCGCCCTCCCACTCCACGGCGGACGATGACTCGATCTTCAGCCGCCAGGCGTCCTCGTGGTGGTCGACAGTGGCGGTCCACGCCACCGGCGTGCCGTCCACGAGGGCCCGGAGGCCGATCCGCTCGGTCACCGGCTCTTCCGAAGACAAGTCCGCTTCCCCGCCCCGCCTCAGGCGTCCTGGATCCGGCGCCACGGCCGGTCGGCCTCCAGGGCGAAGGCCAGCTCCAGCAGCGTGCGTTCGTCGCCGTGGGCCGCCGAGAGCATCACCCCGGCCGGCACGCCGCCCGCGGGTGCCGGGTCGGCCGCCGGGGCGGGCAGGGAGATGGCCGGGCTGCCGTTGATGTTGTTGATGGGCGTGAAGGCCACGTACGCCCGGAGGCGGTTCAGCAGTTCCTCGTACGGGACGTTGGGCGACAGGTGCCCCAGCCGCGGGGTGGTGTGCGCGAGGACCGGGGACAGCAGCACGTCGTAGCGCGTGAGCGCCGCGTCGTACGCCTCGTCCGCCGCGCGGCGCAGGCGGCGCAGGAACGCCGGGGTCGTGTGCATCCGGCGCATGTACGTCGCCCGCAGGCCCCTGCTCAGCCCGTCCATCCGGCGGCCGTCGAAGTGCCGGTCGTACACGAACCGCCCGCCCGCGCCGGCGAGGAAGGCGAGCATGCCCCAGTACGAGATGAAGTCCTGCTCGAAGCGGCCGTCGAGGGGCAGCGCGTACGGCTCGACCGCGTGCCCCTGCCCCTCCAGCGCGATCGCGACGGCGGCGACGGC
>NZ_JACBXC010000355.1 GCF_013870535.1 Streptomyces phytophilus
GCACGCCGGCGGCTGCGAGACCGCGCCGACGCGCACGTTCGACGTGTACGCCATCGACGTCGACATCACCGTCGACCGGTTCGGCGACCACGACCCGTACGGCTACATGTACGTGCTGGCCGACCGCGAGGAGGCGGTGCGCAAGCAGGAGGCCGCGCTGCACCGGGCCTCCTCCCTGCCCGTGAACGACCCGTCCGCCGCGAAGGTCTCGACCGGCCTCGGCCAGGACGCGATCCAGCCGCTCGTGCTGCGCGCCCGCCTCGGCGAGTGCGTGGTCGTCAACCTGACGAACAAGCTGACCGAGGCGCCCAGGACCGGCTCCCTCGGCAACCCCGCCGTCGTCCAGCCCGGCGGTGTCCCCCCGGTGTCCGTCGACATGGCGGGCGTGGCGTACGACGCGGACGCCGGCGACGGCGGCCAGGCCGTCGGCAGCAGCCCGGCGCAGCTCGCGAAGCCCGGCGAGACCCGCCAGTACCGCTACTACCTGGACCCGGCGATGGGCGAGGGCGGCAAGGTGTTCCGCAGCGGCGGCGAGTCCTCCGTGCTGACCGCGCACGGTCTGTTCGGCACGCTCGTCGCCGAGCCCGCGGGCGCGCGCTGGTACGACCCGAAGACCGGCGAGGACCGCACGGACGACACCGGCTGGAGCAACTGGGAGGCCATGATCCGGCCCCGCTCCGGGCCGGCATTCCGCGAGTTCACGCTGATCTACCACGAGATCGGCGACGAGACCTTCAACCTCCGCCGCCCGCTGCGCGAGAACGACACCGGCATCCCCGTCGGCGGCGATCCCGGCAAGCCCGTCGGCGACCAGGTGGAGCTGGGCCGCCCGCTGCCGATGATCGACGCGCGCCCGCCCACGCCCACCCAGCCGGACGAGGGCGGCGGCGGCACGAAGGTCTACCGCCCGGGCAGCCGCGGCATCAACTACCGCACCGAGTCCTTCTACCGCCGGCTCCAGCTGGAGGCGCAGCGCGGCGCGGAGGCCCAGAAGGCCAACAAGTCCCTCGCGTACAGCTCGTACACCTACGGCGACCCCGCGACGCCCATGCCGCGCTCGTACCTCGGCGAGCCGACGAAGACCCGGCTCGTGCACGCGGGCGCCGAGCAGCTGCACGTCCACCACGTACACGGCGGCGGTACCCGGTGGCGGCTGAACCCGGGCACGGCGGAGAGCGAGATGGGCGGCGGCCTGACCAAGACGCCCGTCCCGCAGGGGAAGTCGATCCGGCTGGACTCGCAGACGGTCAGCCCCGCCGAGTCGTTCAACCTGGAGCACGAGTGCGGCGCGGGCGGCTGCCAGCAGGCGGCCGGCGACTTCCTCTACCACTGCCACATCTCGCAGCACTACATCGCCGGCATGTGGGGACTGTGGCGCGTCCACGACACCCGACAACCCGACCTGGCCCCGCTGCCGGACCGGGCCGCGCCCCCCGAGGCGGTCGACTCCGCCGGACTGCTGGGCCGTTCCGTGCAGGGCAGGGAAGTGGTGCTCGCGGACGAGCTGACCGACCCGGACGAACAGCTCGCCCTCGAACGGCTGGTGGAGGAGAGCCTGCCGCCGCAGGGCACCCGCTGGCAGACGGAGAGCGGGCCGGACCCGGACGACGCGACTGTCTGGGACTGGCGGAAGGCGGGCACGAAGGACGCGCCCGTCTACCTCGGCGAACCCGAGACCGCCGCCGTGTGGGCCAACTTCCGCTCCGACACCCCCGGCACGCGACCACCCATCGAGTTCAACCCGCTCACCGGCAAACCCGCCTACCCCATGCTCAGACCCCATCTGGGCCAACGCCCGCCGTTCGCGCCCAACGGCCACGCGGGCGCGCCCGGAGTGGGCGAGAAGGCCACGGAGCGACAACCCGGCGGGCTCTGCCCCAAGGACGCCTACGAGCGCTCGTACGACGTGACCGCCGTCTCCGTGCCCGTCCGCACGACCGACCGCGAGCTGGACAAGGACGGCGAGGTCTACGTACTCAACGAGGACAAGAAGGCGGTGCTCGAAGGCAGGAAGGCCGTCGAGCCGCTGGTGATCCGCTCCAACGTCGGGGACTGCGTCGCCATCACCTTCGGCAGCGAGCTGAAGGACACGGTGCAGAGCAAGGTCAACATGCACACGCACCTCGTGCAGTTCGACCCGCTCGCCTCCGACGGCGTCGTCGGCGGGTTCGCCTTCGAGCAGTCCGTCTTCGACACCGCGCGCGAGGACCGCAGCCTGACGTCCGTCGACGCCGGCCGCGACCGCATCACCGTGTCCTCCACCGACCGGCTGCGACCGGGCATCTCGGTGGGGATCGGCGTCGGCAGATCGTCGGTGGAGGTCAGAACCATCGAGGCGGTCGACGGCAGTCGGCTGACCCTCGACAGACCGCTGAGCGGCGACCACGCGCCGGGGGAGCCGGTGACCGTCGAGTTCGTCCAGTACCGCTGGTACTCCGACGTCGACTCGGGCACCGTCTTCTGGCACGACCACGTCGACGCCGTGGCCTCCTGGGCGCACGGCCTGTTCGCCGCCCACGTCATCGAACCCCCGGGCTCCGTCTACCGGGACCCCCGGACCGGAGCCGAGGCGCGGAGCGGCACGATCGTCGACATCGTCAACACCCGCGGCTCGGTGGGCGTCGGCCAGTCCGGCTCGTTCCGCGAGTACACCCTCTTCCTCGGCAACGGCAGACGCGGCCGCGGCGAGCTGTACACGCCACCGGGGCAGGGACTCAATCCGTTCAACAACGGCCAGGAGTGCGAAGAGGGCAGCATCAACCTGCGCGCCGCGCCACTGGGCGAGCGAACACCGCCGGGGGACACCCCGGCCGACCCCGCGACCACCGACCAGCGGCAGGAGTACAACGGCGCCAGATGCCGCAACGCCTTCAGCCGCGCGCCGGACGACCCGGCGAACCCGGACGGGAACACCGTGCCCGCCACGGTCACGACGGTCGATCCGTACGCCTTCTCCTCGGTGAAGTACGGTGACCCGCCGACGCCGCTGCTGCGCGCCTACGCCGGCGACCCGGTGGTCATCCGCGGCGTCGGGGTCAACGACCGGGCCGAGGCGCTGCGCGTGCAGGGGCACCGCTTCCGGATGGAGCGGTTCAACCCGGACGGGCAGCTCATGGACACCGCGACGCTGGGCGTCTCGGAGCGCTTCGACTACGTCCTCGACGGCGGCGCGGGCGGCCCGTCCCGCTCGGCCGGCGACTACCTGTACTACAGCACGCGGACGTTCGCGCTGGAGAGCGGCGCCTGGGGCATCTTCCGGGTCCACGACCGGCTGCGGGACGACCTGAAGCCGCTGCCCGGCCGGTCGTCGCCGCGCTCCGGCGCGGGCTTCCCGCTGCAGCGGCCGGCCACCGGCGACACCCAGAGCCGGCCGGGACCGGATCCGGCGCCGGCCTACGGCCCGGACGGCACCCCGGACACCTCCGTGGTCTCCAGCACGGCGCAGCCCTGCCCGGCCTCGGCGCGCACGGTGTCGTACGACGTGTCCGTCATCGACGCGCCGCTGCCCACCGCCCCGTACCGGGACGCGGAGGGAGTCGTCTACGCGCTGACGTCCGACGTGGCCGCGATCCGGGACGGCAGCAAGCGGGTCGAGCCCCTCGTGCTGCGCGCGAACAAGGGCGACTGCGTCGCGGTCACCCTGCGCAACGACACGTCGGCGGACTCCCGTTACGGCGGCACCCGCGCCGGCTTCGACCTGGCGGAGCTGACCCGCAACCAGCAACTGGGCGGCGGCTCGGCGATCGGACTCAACGCGGACACCACCGTGGGCGCCGGCGAACAGGCCACGTACACCTTCTTCGCCGACAAGGAGCTGGGCACCTCGCTGTTCCAGAACCTGGGCAGCACCGCGTCCCTGCGGCACGGGGCTTACGGCATGCTCGTCGTCGAGCCCACCGGATCGGTGTGGTCCGACAGCCGGACGGGAGCCAGGTTCGGCAGCCGCAGGACCGGCACCGAGGCGATCGTCAGGCTGCCCGACGGGCGCCGGTTCCGCGAGTTCGCGCTCCTGATGCAGACGACCGACCAGCACTTCTCCCGCAGCATCCTGCCGTACGGAGACCAGGTCGCCGGCAACGGCATCAACCCGGGCGAGGCGTTCAACAGACCGCCCGCGCCGGTGCCCGGCGCACCGCCGGGCACGGCGGGCAACGCCGGCTCGTACGACAAGGGGTACAGCCACTTCAACTACGGCAGCGAGCCGCTCACCGAGCGGCTGGGCCTCACCGCCAAGCCGAACGACTACCCGAGCGCGGAGGTCGACGGCAC
This sequence comes from Streptomyces phytophilus, assembly GCF_013870535.1. Lineage (GTDB taxonomy): Bacteria > Actinomycetota > Actinomycetes > Streptomycetales > Streptomycetaceae > Streptomyces > Streptomyces phytophilus. Next base: position 4,270 of record NZ_JACBXC010000355.1, read on the forward strand.
GTTCGGCGACGCCTTCGGGTCGGAGCGGCACGGGGACCCCGCCACGCCGGTGTTCCGTGCCAACGCGGGCGACGACGTCGTGCTCCGGGTCGGCGTCGGCGCGTCCGACCAGATCCACTCCTTCACCGTCAGCGGGCACGCCTTCCCGCTGGAACCGCGGATGGAGGGCTCGGAGATGATGGCGGCGCGGTCGATCGCGGCCGGCGAGACGCTGGAGGCGCACATCGGCAGAGCCGGCGGGCGGATCGGCGGCACGGGCGACTACCTGATCTCCGACGCCCGGCAGCCGTTCGCCGCCGCCGGGATGTGGGGCATCCTCAGGGTCACCCGGCCGGGCCGGCCCGGTGCGCCGGCGCGGCTGTGAGGCGTACGCGGTGAGGCGGTGGCCGGGCGCTCTGCTCGCCGTCGTCGCGGCCTGCGCCGGGATCCTCTGGCTGCTCCCGGCGCAGCCCGCGCAGGCGCACACCCAACTGCTGTCCTCCTCGCCCGGCAACGGCGAAAGGCTCGCCGCGCCGCCGGCCGAGGTGGTGCTCCGCTTCGGCGAGGAGGTCTCGCCGGTGACCGCCGGGACCTCGGTGTCGGGTCCCGGCGGCGAGGTGGACACCGGTGCGGTACGCGCCGACCCGAAGCAGCCGCGGCAGGTCGTCATCCCGCTGCCGGACCGCCTGGGCGACGGCGTGTACACCGTCGCCTGGCGGGTGGTGTCCGCGGACTCGCACCCCATCCACGGCGCGCTCGTCTTCGGCGTCGGCGACGCGGCGACCGGCCCGCTGCCCGCCGCCGGGGCGCAGACGGACTCGCAGCCCGCGCTGTCCGCGGCCTTCGCCGCCGTACGGTGGCTCGGCTATCCGGCACTCGCACTGCTCGCCGGCGGCGCGGG
>NZ_JACBXC010000356.1 GCF_013870535.1 Streptomyces phytophilus
GGTTCAGGGCGGATGAGGACATGACGGCTCCCGTGGCAGGAGGGAACGTACGGGATGGGAAGGCGGTCACTTCAGACCGGTGTGCGCGAGGCCCTCCACGAACTGGCGCTGCGCGAAGACGAACACGGCCAGCACCGGCAGCGCGGTCAGCGACGCCGCGGCGAGCTGCACGTCCCACATCGGGCCGCCGTAGGAGTCGGTGAACTGCGTCAGCGCCTGCGGCAGCGTGAACTTCTCCGGCGTGGAGAGGTACACGATCGGCTCCAGGTACAGGTTCCAGCTGTGCAGGAACGTGAAGATCCCCACCGCCGCCAGCGCCGGGCGCGCCAGCGGCAGCGCGATGCGCCAGTAGATGGCGAAGCGGCCCAGCCCGTCCATCCGCGCCGCCTCCTCCAGCTCGCCCGGCAGCGCGATGAAGAACTGCCGCATGATGAACGTCGCCAGCACGCTCGGCGCGCCGACGACCGGCACCAGGACCAGCGGCCAGTGCGTGTCCGTCATCCCCCAGTCGTTGAACATCTGGAACAGCGGCACGATGGTGACCTCGCTGGGGATCAGCAGGCCGGTGAGGACCACCAGGAACAGCGCGTTCTGGCCGCGGAAGCGGATGCGCGCGAAGGCGTAGCCGGCCATCGACGACACCGCGAGCGTGCCGACCGTCACCACGACCGCGATGTACATGCTGTTCCAGTACTGCTGCGCGAACGGCTGGAGGTCGAAGACCCGCTCGTACGCGCCGAATCCGGGGTCGTCCGGCCAGAGCGACGGCGGGAACGCGAAGATCTCGCTCGCCGGCTTCAGCGACGAGGTCACCATCCACCACGTCGGGAAGACGAACGGGACGAGGAGCACCAGCAGCACCCCGTAGAGCACGAGCCGGGCGCGCCGGGGCAGCTTATGACTCATGGAAGACCCACTTCTTGCGCATCTGCCACTGCACGACGGTCAGCACGAGCACGATGAGGAAGAGCAGTACGGAGAGCGTCGCGCCGTAGCCGAAGTGGTGGAACTCGAACGCCTGCTGGTAGAGGTAGTAGACGAGGACGGTCGTGGAGTTGCCCGGGCCGCCCTGGGTGAGCACCGCGATCTGCGCGAACACCTGGAGCGAGCCGACCACCGTGATGATCGAGGTCAGCAGGATCGTCGGGCTGATCAGCGGCACGGTGATCCGCAGGAACTGCCGCCAGCGCCCGGCGCCGTCCACGGTGGCGGCCTCGTACAGCTCCCGCGGCACGCCCTGCAGCGCGGCCAGGAACAGGACCATGTTCAGGCCCACGTTCTTGAAGACCTGCACCACGATCACCGAGATCATCGACGAGGTCTCGCCGCGCAGCCAGTTGGGGCCCTCGACGCCGACCAGGTCGAGCCCGGCGTTGATGCCGCCGTTCTTCTGCAGCAGGAAGCCCCACACGATCGTCCAGGCGACCAGGGAGACCACCACGGGCGAGAAGAACAGGGTGCGGAAGACGATGCTGCCGCGCAGCTTCTGGTTCAGCAGCACCGCCAGCGCCAGCGCGAGGCTCAGGTTCAGCACCACCAGGCCGACGGAGAAGAAGGCGGTGGCGCGCAGCACGCCCGGCAGCTTGGGATCGTCGGCCAGCGCCCGGTAGTTGTCCGCGCCCACCCCGTGGAAGCTGCCGGCCAGCACGTTCCACTCGTGGAAGCTGTACCAGAAGACCAGGCCGAGCGGGATCAGCACGAACAGGACGCTGCCCAGCAGCTGCGGGGCGATGAACAGGTAGCCGGCCAGCGTCTCCCGGCGGCGGGCGGTCCAGAAGGGCCGCCGGGAGCCGTCCCCGCGCGGGCGCGGTCCCGCGGCCTTGGCCGGGGCGCGTTCCAGGGTCGCCATGGCGGCGCCGTCACTTCTCCAGTTGCGGCTGGATCGCCGAGCAGACGTCCTGGAGCGTCTTCGCCACGTCGGCGTCCGGCTTCCACAGCGGGTCGAGCGCGGCGCGTACGGCGTCGAACAGCTCGGCCTGGTTGGTGTGGGTCGGCTTCACCTTGCCGTTCTGGATGCCGCCGATGACGACCTCTTCGAGCTGCGCTGGCTTGAGCTGCGGGTTGCTCTTGGCGAGGGTGTCCGCGTCCAGCTGGGAGCTGCGGGCCTGCGGGAAGTAGCGGCCGAGGGCGGCGGAGTTCTTCTCGTTCGTCATGAACGCGAGGAAGTCGACGGCCTCTTCCACGTGGTCGCCGTTGCCGAGTACGCCGAGGCCGGCCTGCCCGACCACGTCGTACGAGCCCGCCGGGCCCTCCGGCAGCGGCACGAAGTCCCAGCCGAAGCTGTCGTCGAGCAGCGAGGCGCGGCTGATCTGGGTGACGGTCATCGCCGCCTCGCCGGAGAAGAAGTCCGCGGTGGTGCCGGGCGCGGGCATGGCCTCTTCGGTGAAGATCGCGTCGTGCAGGAACGTCATCGCCTCGGTCATCTCCGGGGCGTCGAAAGCGCAGGTCTTGCCGTCCTCGCTCCAGGGCTCGGCGCCCCAGCCGTCCCAGACGGTGGCCAGGTTGTCCCACAGCTTGTAGTCGAAGTCGCCGATGACCATCCCGGCCTCGCCGGTCTCGTCCCGCACCGCGCCGCCGGTCTTCGCGACCTCGTCCCAGGTCCACTTGCCCTGCTTGATCAGCTCGGCCGGGGCGGGCTGGCCGGCGTCCTTCAGCATGTCGGTGTTGACGAAGACACCGAACGGCGAGGTGGAGAAGGGGTAGGCGTAGAGCTTGCCCTCGTGCTGCCACAGCTTCTTCGCCGACGGCAGCACGTCCTCGTCGTCCTCGATCTCGGCGAGCGCGCCGGAGGCGACGAAGTCGGGCGCCGCATTCTCGAAGATCCAGGCCAGGTCCGGGGCCTTGCCGCCGGCTATCTGGGTGGTCAGCGCCGTGGTGTAGCTCTCCACCGGCAGGGTGTCGAACTTGATCTCCTTCACCTCCGGGTTCTGCTCGCGGTAGTCCGCGGCGATCCCGTTCAGGAGCTTCAGGTGCTCCTCGTTGCCGGTCCAGATGGTCATGCGCAGCGTGACCGGACCGCCGTCGGAGCCGGAGCCGCCGTCGGAGCCGCCGCACGCGGTGAGCGCGAGCAGGCCGGCGGCGGCGAGGGCGACGGGCTTGCCGCGGACGGGAGTTCCCCTGCCGGGCCGGGGGTGGAGCGGTGCTGGCGAAGACATGCGGGTGCCTCCTGTGGTGTCGGGTCGGTCGGCGACCGTTCGGTCAGTAACCGCTGATGTCGGGCCAGCGCAGCTCGACGCCGTGGGCGGTCAGGGTGCGCTGGAAGTCCTGGAGCAGGCGGGGGGTGTTGCGTACGGCGCGGGGGGTGAGGCCGTGCTCGACGCAGTGGGCCGCGAGCAGCCCGGCGGCCTCGCCGATGTTCCACTCGACGGGGTGCAGGCGGTAGCAGCCGTTGGTGATGTGGGTGGTGCCGATGTTCTTGCCGGCGGGCAGCAGGTTCTCCGTACGCCGCGGGAGCAGCGCGCCGAGCGGGATCTCGAAGGGGCTGGACGGCACGTCGATGTAGGTGTCGCGGCCGGTGGAGGGGTGCAGGTCGATGCGGTACATGCCGATGCCGGCCGAGTCGGCGTAGCGCACCGCGCCCTTGCCGCCGCGGACGTCGAGCGACAGGTCCTGCTCCACGACGGTGTACTCGGCCCGGATGCGCCGCGACTCGCGGATGTACGGGGCCATCGCCAGCCCGTCCGCGCCGCCGCCGGTGACGTCGCCGCGCAGCCGCAGCCCGGGGAAGCCGGTGCCGCCGTCGGGGCGCGGGGCCTCGGTCTGCATCCAGTACAGCAGCGACAGCGACAGGCCGCGGGCCTCCGCCAGCCGCGCCGCGGCGTCGGGCACGTCGACGACCGGGGCCTCGAAGTAGTCGATCATCGGCCAGTTGACGAGCGTGACATCGCTGGCGTACGCGCCGGGCGCGAACTGGTCGCGGGCGGCGATCCGGCGGAACGTCCACAGGTTCCGGTCCCCGCCGCTGCGCCGCTGGTCGGCGACGACGGCGAGCGGGTCGTCGCCCGGGTTCGGCGTGAACTCGCGCTCGACCAGCTCCAGCGTCCGCGGGTGGGGGGCCCGCCAGGACAGCAGCGGGGCGCCCCAGAACTCCGGCTCGTAGTCGCGCCAGAAGCCGTAGGAGGCGGGGCGGTCGACGGTGTGGTCGCCGTCGACGTGGTCGACGGCGAAGCAGTACGACACCGCCTGCATGTTGAGCGGCTGCGCCTCGTCGGGGGCGCTGGGCTCGCCGGTCTCCGCGCCGGACTCGAAGCCGGTGACGTACTCGGTGCCGGTCAGCGGCAGCAGTTCGCCGGTCTCGGTGGCGTCCAGCACGTACGGCGCGGTGAGCACCAGCGGCTCGCCGCCGCCGGGGCGCTCCACCGTCACGGAGGTCACGCGGTCGCCGTCCGTCTCCGCGGCCACCGGGACGTAGGGCTGCAGCACGGTCAGCCGGCCGGCGCCGCGGTACGGGGCCAGCAGCGCCTCGATCACCGCGACCGCCACCCGCGGCTCGTGGCAGAGCCGGCTGACGTGCCCGGCGCCGGGGTTGAGGTCCGGCTTGGCGCGGGCGGCGGCCGTCAGCGGGTAGTGGCGGCGGTAGTAGTCGCGGATGCCGTCGCGCAGCGCCCGGTACGAGGCGGTGGCGCCGAACTGCTCGATCCAGGTGTGCTCGTCGGGGGGCACGGCCTGGCTGGTGAGCTGGCCGCCCAGCCAGTCGTACTCCTCGGTGAGGATCACCGAGCGGCCGGCGCGCAGCGCGCCGAGCGCGGCGGCGACGCCTCCGGTGCCGCCGCCGACGACGAGGACGTCCGCGTGCATGAGACTCCTTGGGGTGCTGGGTCGGAGTGGGGCAGGGGTGAGGCGCGGGTACGGGGCCCGGTCAGCGGGCGGGGGCGGCGAGCGTGACGCCCTCGACGAGCCGGCAGTCCAGCAGCCGGCGGGTGTCCTCGGGCCGGCCGTGCAGCATGCCGGTGAGCAGGTCGACGGCCTGCCGGCCCATCTCGGTGCGGCGCAGCCGGAACCCGGTGAAGTCCACCGGCGGGTCCACCGGCGCGGTGGGGTCGCCCAGCGCCAGCATCGACAGGTCACCCGGTACGTCCAGACCGCGGGCCGCCGCCGCCTCGTACAACCCGGCGGCGTCGTGCAGGAACTCCACGAACACCGCCGTGA
>NZ_JACBXC010000357.1 GCF_013870535.1 Streptomyces phytophilus
CGCAAGCCGTGCGTCCCCCCGTACACCGTCGGCGTGACCACCACCTCCCCGCCGCCGCGGCCTCCGGCACCCCCTCGGTGTCCAGCCGGTCCGTGTACACCCCGTTCAGCAGGCTGCCCAGCAGGGCGACCCCGATGGCGGCGCCGACCTGCCGCAGCGTGGTCAGCAGCCCCGTACCGCGCCCCGCCCGGCTCACGGGCAGCGCGCCGAGGGCGGCGTCCGTGGTCGGCACCAGGGCGAACCCGAGGCCGAACCCGGTGGCGGCCAGCCACACCGCGGTGAAGCCGTACGCAACGGAGACGTCCGTACGCGCGCCGAGCAGCATCGCGAACGCGAAGACCGCCATCCCCGCGCTGACCACGACCCGCGAGCCGATCCTGGCCATCATCAGCGGCGCCGCCCGCGCCGCCACCAGCAGCCCCGCCATCAGCGGCATCAGCCGCAGCCCGGTGCCGAACGGGTCGTTGCCCAGCACCGCCTGCAAATACGCCGGCAGCACGAACAGCAGCCCCGCCGTCATGAACGTCGCGACCACGGCCACGATCGCGTTCCCCCGGAAGGCGCGGTCGCCCAGCAGTTCCAGGTCCAGCATGGGCCGGGCCGTGCGCCGTTCCCGCAGCACCAGCCGGCCGAGCAGCAGCGCCGAGCCGGCCAGCGCCCCCGCGACCAGCGGGTCGGACCACCCCCGCGTCGGCCCCTCCATGACGCCGAGGACCAGCCCGCCGAGCCCGAGGACGCTGAGCGCGGTGCTCACCGGGTCGACGCGCGGCGCCGCCGGGTCGCGCGTCTCGGGTACGAGCAGCAGGATCGCGGCGATGCCGAGGACGGCGGGCGGGATGTTCAGCATGAAGATGGCGCCCCACCAGAAGTGGTCGAGCAGCCAGCCGCCCAGGAGCGGCCCCGCCGGTACGCCGAGAGCCATGCCGGCGGTCACCGCCCCGACGGCCCGGGCGCGTTCTTCGTCGCCGAAGAGCGTGGGGATGACGGAGAGCGCCAGCGGCATGATGAGCGCCCCGCCCAGGCCCATCACCGCGCGCGCGGCGATCACCGCCTCGGGGGCGGAGGCGAACGGGCCCAGGAGGCTGCCGGCCAGGAAGATCACCAGCCCGGTGACCAGCATCCGGCGCCGTCCGAACCGGTCCCCCAGCAGCCCCGCGGGCAGCATGCAGGCGGCGAACACCACCGCGTACGAGTCGACGATCCACTGCAGCTCGCCGGTGCCGGCCCCGATGTCCGCGGCCATCGTGGGCAGCGCGACGTTGAGGATCGTCAGGTCGAACCCGAGCACGAGCACGGACATGACGAGTCCGCCGAGAGCCCACCAGCGCGTCCTGGAAGCCACTCGCAAAAGGTAGCAACTATCAGAATCGACCGCCAGGGTCGCGGCCGACCGCCTGTGGACAACCGGCGGGCCGCGGGCACGGCACAGGCCCGGCCCGCACGTGGAGAACGTGCGGGCCGGGCCCGGGAATCCGTGGAGAGGGCCTCCGCGTGGCGCCGTGCGCCCCGCCGCTGCGGGCGGAGGGTCAGCGACCGACGACGATGGGCTCGAAGGTGTAGCTCTGCTGCGGGCCGAAGTGGACCGACGCGGAGGGGCTGATCTCGGTGTACGAGTTGCCCGAGACGCGGTTGTTGATGTTGTTGTCGACGTCGACCTCGACCTCGGTCTTGTTCCAGGTCTTGTGGACCTCGGTGTTGATCTTCTTGCTGATCTCCTGGTTGTACCACTTGGAGCAGCACTGCTTGTCGTGCTTCGGGTGCGAGGTGGCCTGGGCCGAGGCCGCGCCGACGGCGGCGAGACCGATCACGAGGGCACCGGCGGCGAGGGAGCGGGTGAGCGTACGGATGCGCATCTTCTGCCTCCACGAGGAGCGGGGGATGGTAGTACCCACCGATAACAGCACCCCCGCGGCTTTCGTCCCCGCAGGTTCAGGAGCCGACACGGACGGATCACCCGGACAGTCGGGCGCTCCGGCGGGAACGCGCCCCGTACGACTCAGGCGTGCCGGTACGCGACGAGCGAGATGCCCACGTAATGGACGGCGAACGCCGCCAGCGTGAACGAGTGGAAGACCTCGTGGAAGCCGAACCAACGCGGCGACGGGTTCGGCCGCTTGATCCCGTAGATCACGCCGCCCGCGCTGTACAGCACGCCGCCGACGACCACGAGCACGAGCACCGCGATGCCGCCCGCGCGCATGAAGTCCGGCAGGAAGAACACCGCCGCCCAGCCCATCGCGATGTAGCACGGGGTGTAGAGCCACCGCGGCGCGCCCACCCACAGCACGCGGAAGGCGATCCCGGCGAGCGCCGCCGCCCAGATGAACCAGAGCAGCGCCTGCTGCCTGCCGCCCTCCAGCAGCAGGATCGTGAACGGCGTGTACGTGCCGGCGATGATCAGGAAGATGTTGGCGTGGTCGAGCCTGCGCAGCACGGCCGTGCCGCGCGGACCCCAGTCGCCGCGGTGGTAGAGCGCGCTGACGCCGAAGAGCAGACAGGCCGTCAGCGTGTAGACGGCGCAGGCCATGCGGCCGCGCGGGCTCTCCGCCAGCGCCGTGAGCAGCACGCCCGCGAACAGCGCCGCCGGGAACATCACCGCGTGCAACCAGCCGCGCAGCCGCGGCTTGAGCACGGCGGCCGCGGCATTCGCGACCCGCTGCAGCTCTCCCTCGCCCGTCGCACTCATGCGCCCATGCTACCGACGCGTCCGTAGGTACGGCCGCAGGAGTGGCGCTGTTCACTCGGAACCCGGCTGGACATGACGTCTGAGCTAGCTCATCATCAAACGAGCGCACACCCGACACCGGATGGGCTCATATGAGCGGCCACCGGGTCGGCGCCCCCAAGGGGTAACGGTCTTGAAAACCAGATAGATGTGACATCAGAGAAGAAGCGCCCAAAAACCTCTACATCTGGAGCAAGCAGCACTCATGACCACCCCGACCAAGCACGAAGGGCTCCTCTCCTGGGTCCAGGAGATCGCCGACCTCACCCAGCCCGACGAGATCGTGTGGTGCGACGGCTCCCAGGCGGAGTACGACCGCCTGTGCGCCGGGCTCGTCGCCAAGGGCACGTTCACGAAACTGGACCCCGTCAAGCGGCCCGGTTCGTACTACGCCGCCTCCGACCCGACCGACGTCGCGCGCGTCGAGGACCGTACGTTCATCTGCTCCGAGCAGGAGCAGGACGCCGGGCCGACCAACCACTGGATGGACCCCGCCGAGATGCGCGAGGTCTTCACCGGCACCTCCGGCGGGGGCGGCCTCTTCCGCGGCGCCATGCGCGGCCGCACCATGTACGTCGTCCCCTTCTGCATGGGCCCCCTGGGCTCCCCGCTCTCCGCGCTCGGCGTCGAGATCACCGACTCCGCGTACGTCGCCACCGCCATGCGCACCATGACGCGCATGGGCCGCCCGGTCCTCGACGAGCTGGGCGAGGACGGCTTCTTCGTCAAGGCCGTCCACTCCGTCGGCGCGCCCCTGGAGCCCGGGCAGCAGGACGTGCCCTGGCCGTGCAGTTCGACGAAGTACATCTCCCACTTCCCCGAGACCCGCGAGATCTGGTCGTACGGATCCGGCTACGGCGGCAACGCCCTGCTGGGCAAGAAGTGCTACGCCCTGCGCATCGCCTCCGTCATGGCGCGCGACGAGGGCTGGCTCGCCGAGCACATGCTGGTGCTCAAGCTCACCCCGCCGCGCGGCGAGTCGAAGTACGTCGCCGCCGCGTTCCCGTCGGCCTGCGGCAAGACCAACCTCGCGATGCTGGAGCCGACCACCCGCGGCTGGACCGTGGAGACCATCGGCGACGACATCGCCTGGATGCGCTTCGGCGAGGACGGCCGGCTGTACGCCATCAACCCCGAGGCCGGCTTCTTCGGCGTCGCACCCGGCACCGGCGAGCACACCAACGCCAACGCCATGAAGACCCTGTGGGGCAACTCCGTCTTCACCAACGTCGCCCTCACCGACGACGGCGACGTGTGGTGGGAGGGCATGACCGACGAGCCCCCGGCGCACCTCACCGACTGGCTCGGCAACGACTGGACGCCGCGGTCCGGCACCCCCGCCGCCCACCCCAACGCCCGCTTCACCGTGCCGGCCTCGCAGTGCCCGACCATCGCTCCGGAGTGGGAGGACCCCAGGGGCGTGCCCATCTCGGCGATCCTCTTCGGCGGCCGCCGCGCCACCGCGGTGCCGCTGGTCACCGAGTCCTTCGACTGGCAGCACGGCGTCTTCCTCGGCGCCAACGTCGCCTCCGAGAAGACCGCCGCCGCCGAGGGCAAGGTCGGCGAGCTGCGCCGCGACCCGTTCGCCATGCTGCCGTTCTGCGGCTACAACATGGGCGACTACTTCGGCCACTGGCTGAAGGTCGGCGCCGCCGCGGACGCCGCGAAGCTGCCGAAGATCTACTACGTCAACTGGTTCCGCAAGGACGCGGACGGGTCGTTCGTCTGGCCCGGGTTCGGCGAGAACAGCCGCGTACTGAAGTGGATCGTCGAACGGCTCAACGGTGCCGCCGAGGGCGTCGAGACACCGATCGGGGTGCTGCCCGCAAAGGGCGCACTGGACGTGGACGGGCTCGAACTCACCGACGAGCAGCTCGACTTCCTGCTCTCCGTGGACCCCGCGGTCTGGCGTGAGGAGGCCGCGCTCATCCCCGCGCACCTGGAGACCTTCGGCGACCACACTCCCGGGGAACTCTGGGACGAGTACCGCGCCCTGGTCGACCGCCTGGGCTGACCTGGTACGCAGCCGGCCGGACCGGCGGGTGCGACAACGGCGTCGTACCCGCCGGTCCGTGCTTTTCCCGGCTCCCCAATTCCGCTCCCCGACCGGATGCGCGGTGATATCAGCTCTTCATTCACCGCGTCATCCGGCCGAGTTATCCACAGGGGGATGCCGAATGCCCGGGAAACGCGGAAGACTTGGCAGGGCAACTGCACGAGCGGGCACGGGTATGGGAGGGGAGCACATGCCGGGCACAGCGTCCCGACTGCGCGACAAGCATCGGGGGGAGGCGGAGCTTCTTCTCACCCGCGCGGTCGAAGAGGAAGTGCGCCGCTCCGGTGGCCGGACCGACGGCGTGGTGCTGCTCGGCCGGGCGCGGGCGGCGCTGGACGACATGGCGCAGC
>NZ_JACBXC010000358.1 GCF_013870535.1 Streptomyces phytophilus
CGCCGCGAGGAACCCCTTCCGGCTCAACCCCTGTGCCCGCACTCGACGTTCCTGCACCTGTGCCTCCCGTGGCAGTCGCCATCACCGCGACCGGCTGCCTGTGCGCCGGGCGCTTTCCGCACATTAACAGAGCGTCCACTCTAGTAATGATGGAAGGCGTAGTGGAGTGACGCCGAGGGAGCAGTGGCCCCGGAGGCGGCCCGGCCCTGGCTTGCAGACCAGCCCCGCCCCCGGTCGGGATGCGCCACCCAACCGCAACGCGGGGTGTACCTGGTTCGTGAGGCGGCACCCCGAGAACGATCCGCCACCGATCGAGGGCCGGTGAGCACAGGGCGCCCACGCCCGCGAGTCGCCGCGCGGAGTTTCCGCTTCGGCAGTCATCGGAAACGGGACCGGGGTTTGGCCGTGCGGCTAGGTTGGTCCAATGGATGATGACCTCCGACAGGAGATCGAGAGAAGGCAAGTCACCGACGCCTGGAGGCGGATCGATACCTGGCTGAGTGCCCACGCTCCGGCGTCGCTCGCAGTACTGCGACCTGGAGCGACGGAGGATGAAATCGACAGGTTACAGACCACCCTCGGCGTCAGAATCCCGGCGGGCCTCAGAGCCCTGTGGCGTCTCCACGCGGGTGTGAACGTCGACCCGTCGGCCTCCTTCCTCCTGGGCCGGTGGTCACTGATGGACTTCGCATCGGTGGTCCACACGTATGAGCGAGAGATGATGTTGCAGCGGCTGCCCGGTGCCGATCGCTTCACACTCTGGCGTCACGCCTGGATACCCGTGTGCTCCTACTCCGCCGACGACTCCAGCTACGGCCTCTACATGGACGCCGAGACCGGGAAACTGGGGTACTGGGACAAATACGGCGAGCGAAGGATCGAGTTCGAGTCGCTGACCACATACCTGGAGGAGATGGCGGACTCGCTGGAGGCGCCTTCCCTCGTTACGGGCTACCGGCCGGGGCTGGTGAACGACAGCCTGGTGTGGGGCCCACCGGAGCACCCGAGCGAGCGTGCGCTCTGGGTGGAATACACCGGACAAACGAGATAGCACCCCGATTGTCAACCACGCGCGCGGGGGCCGACACCACGGAATGTGCCGACCCCCGCACATGTCATACTCCGCTACGAGACCACGCGCCGAGCGCAGGTGGTATCCACGGACGTGCAGTGCTCGAACCCGGGATTGCTGACATAGAAGGCATCATTGTCGAGCAATCTCCAAACCGAGGGCTGGAATTGATGGAAGGCGCCCGAGTTCTGGACGTCCGGAAGGGACGAACGACCACACTTCACCTTTCCGGTAGTCCCTGGGCCGTTCAGGTCCGTCCGGGTGTCCGCAAGCAAGCCGAAGGACGTTCCCGTTCCCATCTTGTCGGTGTACAACTGGGCGCATTCATCGCCGGAGGCCACCTGGTTCGGTCCGCCAGGGAATCCGCCGCTTTCGTGCGTCGTAGCCATGGCGAACTCGTCGCAACTAAGCCCTCCCAAGGAGGCATCGGCCTCGTGCTTGGGCCAGCCACACCGTTGTATCGGGCCCCAGGTAATACGCGCCTGCCGCGGGGAAGAGGTTGGTGTCGACGGTGTGCATCGGGGCGTACGACGCCACAGCTTGCGCCCTCTGGCGTCGGGGACGCCGCACCTCTGCGCCTGGGCACCCGGCTTGACCGGTCCCGCGGGGACGGCTGGACCCGGATCGCTACGGAAGATCTCCCGCACCGGCTGCTTGAGCGGGTCAATGGTCGACGAAGCCTGAGGGGACGGGAATGTGACATAGGGATCGACCCTGAAGCGCGCGAAAGGCGACCAGAAGGCATAGTTGACCCCCCGGCTTCAGGTGCCCGTAATCAACAGTGACCTTCGCCCGACTGCCGGAGGGTACCAACCGACGAGATGCACGTGAAGAAGTAACCGTCCGTCGCCGCGGCGGGCGAGCACCGCCGCGGCGCCAGGCGGGGGTGTCTCAGAGTTCGACGGCCTTGGCGAAGGCGACGAAGCCGGCCCAGGCCGCGGGAGTCACGGAGAGCTGACCGCCCTCCCGGTCCTTCGAGTCACGGACATGGACAGCCTGCGAAGTGACCGCGACCTCCACGCAGTTGTCGCCCTCGCTACCGCTGTAGCTGCTCTTGAACCACTCCGGTCCGCTGCTGCTCATACGTCTCTCCTCACATCTGCTCCGACAGTTCCCAGGACCCAGCGACGGCGTCAATGACCTGCCTGGTCATCGCCTCCGACGCATCGGGATGCCATGATCGTCGACATAGGCAGACCGACTCCAAGGACGATGCCATGCCCGCCTACCTCATTGCTCACCTGCAAGACGCCGCGCCGCACCCGGAGATCGCCGAGTACATCGAGCGCCTCCCCGGCACCTTCGAGCCGTACGGCGGCCGCTATCTCGTGCACATGACGCAGCACGAGGTGAAGGAGGGAAGCTGGCCCGGGGCGGTCGTGATGATCGGCTTCCCCGGGATCACCGAGGCGCGGGCCTGGTGGGACTCGCCCGCCTACCAGGAGATCGCACCGCTGCGCTCGCGGCACATCGATGGCGACATCATCCTGGTCGAAGGCGTCCCCGACGGCTACGACCCCGCCGGTGCCGTAAAGGCCATGCGGGAGGCCCTGTCCGCCGAGTAGCCCCGCTTGAGGTGCGCCCGCGCGGCCGGGGTACGGCCGCACGGGCGGGGGTGTCTCAGAGTTCGACGGCCTTGGCGAAGGCGACGAAGCCGGCCCAGGCCGCGGGAGTCACGGAGAGCTGACCGCCCTCCCGGTCCTTCGAGTCACGGACATGGACAGCCTGCGAAGTGACCGCGACCTCCACGCAGTTGTCACCGTCGCCGCTGCTGTAGCTGCTCTTGAACCACTCCGGTCCGCTGCTGCTCATAGGTCTCCTCGCATCTGCTCCAACAGTTCCACGGTAGCCTCGTGGCTGAGTGCCTGGGAACTGAGCTTTCGGTAGCGCTGCTGCAGAGTACCCACGTCGGTCAGGTCGCTGATCAGATTGCTCGACTGCTGTCCCTCGGAGTAGCCAAGCCACTTGTGGTCGACGGTCTCGGCGAGGTAGATGGAACCGGCCGACCCGACATGTTTTTCCATGCGCCGCGGCATCACCTGGATCTCGATGTTGCGCCGTTCGCCGATCGCCAAGAGGTGGTCGATGAGGCTGCGAGTGATCTCCGCACCGCCCACCTGCCGCTCCAGCAGCATCTGTTCAACGATGAAGCCGAAGTACGTATGGGGCCGTTCGTTGAGGACTACTTGCCGCTCCAGCCTTGCCGCGACCCGCTGCTCGATCTGCTCCTCGACCAGCGGGGGAAGCACGGCCTCGTTGATCACTCGGATGTACGGCTCGGGCTGCAACAGCCCCGGCACCACTCGGCACTCGTACGCGTACAACGTGACCGCTTCCTTCTCGATCACCGCCCAGTGCCTGAACCTCGACGCCAGGCCCGCCTTCCTCGTCAGGCTCCTCCGCGTCTCCTTCAGCAGTCTCGCCGCCAGCGGGCCCAGCACATCCTCGGCCAGCTTGTCCAGATCCCTCGGCGGGAACCGCACCCCCCGCTCGATCTTGGAGATGTGGTCGTGCGAGTACCCCAGGCCCTCGGCCAGCGCCTCCTGCGTCAGACCCGCCTCGTCCCGGAGCACTTTCAGCATTGCCCCGAAGGTCTTCAGGCTGTCCCCTGCCTCTGCCTCGCCCCCGTACAGGCTGACGTTGCCGACTTTCCCCATGTCCGGCCCCTCTCATCTGTCACTGCCGGAACTTCGACAACGCCATGCTTACTGACCGTGATATTTCATGTCCAGTGAGTAACCCGCCCAACCGGCGGTTGGGCGGGTGCTGGGCGGGTTCGCTCAAGGGACCGCGGCTGGGAGGCGGCCGACGGCGTGTGCTCCCCGGGGTGCGTCGGTGAAGTGCAGCGTGCCGCCGTGGCGGTCCGCGATCTCCCGGGCGATGGCCAGGCCGAGTCCGGCTCCGCCGGACCTGCGGGCACGCGCGTCCTCCAGTCGGCTGAACCGCTCGAAGACCCGCTCCCGGTCCCCGGCCGGTATTCCGGGGCCGTCGTCGCGTACGTCGATCCGCACCGTCGCGACGCCGTCGTGGCGCTCCGTGCGGACGGCCACCTCGACCTTTGCGTCGGCGTAACGGCAGGCGTTGCCCAGCACGTTGCGCAGCATCCGCTCCAGCTGGATGCCGCTGCCCGCCACCCACGCCGACGGCCCCGGGGCGCCGAGGCGGACCTCCAGTAAGTGCGGGCGGTGCAGGTGGCGGTGCTCCTCGACCAGGTCGTGGAGGAGGTCGGTGAGGTTGACGGGGTCGTGGGGAAGGGTCGCGGTGCCGTCGAGCCGGGCCAGCAGGAGCAGGTCCTCGCTGAGGCCCTGGAGCCGCTCCAGGTCGTGCAGTGCGCCGCGCACGGCGGTCGGCCAGTCGACCTCTTTCGGGTGCGCCAGCAGCGATTCGAGCGACGCCCGTACCGCAGCCAGCGGGCTGCGGAGTTCGTGCGAGGCGTCGCCGATGAACTGCCGCTGGGCTTCGGTCGAGCGCTCCAGGCGGTCCAGGATCGCGTTCGTGGTCAGCGCCAGCCCGGTCAACTCGTCGCCGCCCCTGGGCACGGGCACGCGGCGGTCCAGCGAGCGAAGGGTGATGTCCTCCAACTCCGTGCGGATGGCATCCACCGGGCGCAGCGCCCGTCCGGCCGTCACCCAGGCGCCGGCGCCGATCAGGAGGGCCGCTGTCTGCGCCAGGTAGAGCAGTTCTCCCTGGAACTCGTCCGGTCCCCAGCCGAGGTGTCCGCCGTTGGTCGCTGCCAGCGCCGACGCGACCGAGACCACGGCGGACGAGGCGAGCACCGTGCCGCCGTACGCGACGAGCGCGAACCGGGCCCGCAGCGGCACCCCCTGGCCGGGGGGCCGCGCGAGCAGCCAGGCCGTGACGCCGACCGTGAGGCCGAGGAGGGGGCTGACGAAGGCGGGAGTCTCGACAACCGACATTACTGATTTGTTCGTTCCGTAGCCGTAGTAGGCATCGAGTGGGCTGCCGAAGGCGGCGCGGGCGGCGAACTGGACCGCCGTCATCGCGCCCGCCCCGAGGGCGCCCCGGAGTCGCGGCCGGGGGGCGCCACCCTGCC
>NZ_JACBXC010000359.1 GCF_013870535.1 Streptomyces phytophilus
GGGCCCGGCGTCCTCGTGCGCGGCCTCCTCGTCGAGCAGCGCCTGCATCGCGCCGCAGCCGGAGTGCCCGCACACCGTGATCGACTCGACCCGCAGCACCTCGACGGCGAACTCGATCGCCGCCGCGACGGAGTCGTCGGACAGGGCCGCATCGGCGGCGTCGTCTCCGGTCCTGTCCGGCAGCGGCACCAGGTTCCCCACGTTCCGTACCGTGAACAGGTCGCCAGGACCGCTCGACGTGATCATGCTGGTGACCACCCGGGAGTCCGCGCACGTGAGAAAGAGCTGGGTGGGCCGCTGCCCCTCGCGGGCCAGCCGCGCCAGCTCCTCGCGCACCCGCGGCGCGGTGTTGCGCTGGAAGTTGCTGATCCCGCTGAGCAGCCGGTGCGCCGGGGCGTGCCGCTCCGGCGTCGTGACGCAGCAGTGGTTGCGCCACGGTGCCCAGGGATGGCAGTGGTGCGCGGTGGCCGGTTCGGCGATGCGCCGGCCCGTGGCGGAGATCAGCTCCGCGGCGCCGCCGTGCGCGATGTGCGCCTGGCGCCACTCCTGCAGCGTCTCGAACGCGGCGTGGTCCATGAACGAGCCGGTCAGCTCCACCTCCGCCGTCGCGCCCTGCGGTACCTGCGCGAGCACCCGGCTCAACCGCGGCACGGCAAGGAAGGTGAGCTGCCCGCGCACGTGCACGAGGTACGTGTCCTCCGGCGCCTCCCGGGTCCCGGCCGCCGCGCCGCCGTGGCGCCGCTGCAGCGTCACCCGCGTACGGGACAGCCGGTGCAGCGACACCGCCACCGCCACGGCGATCCCCACGGCGACGCCCTCCAGCACGCCCAGCACCACGACGCCGGCCACGGTCGCCGCGTACACGACGACCTCCCGGTGCCGCCGCACCGACCGTACGTGGCTGATCTTCACCATCTGGATGCCGACCACCATCACCAGCGCCCCCAGCGCCGCCAGCGGGATCAGCTCCAGCATCCCCACCAGCAGCAGCGACGCCAGCACCACCCACACGCCGTGCAGCACCGCGGATCCGCGACTGACCGCCCCCGCCGCGACGTTCGCCGAACTGCGCACCGCGACCCCGGCCACCGGCAGCCCGCCGAGCAGCCCCGCGAGGACGTTGCCCGCGCCCTGGGCGCGCAGTTCCTTGTCGAGGTCGGCGCGCGGCACGGGGCAGCCGCCCTCCTGGGCGGCCGCCAGCTTGTCGATCGCCACCGCGGACAGCAGCGACTGCACGCTCGTCACCAGCGCCACCGTCACCACGGCCGACGCCAGCCCCAGCACCGGCCCGTCGGGCATCCCCGCGAGCGCGTGGCTGCTCCACGACGGCAGGTCGACGCGCGGCAGCCGCAGCCCGATGAGGGAGGCGAGGCCGGTCGCGAGCACGATGGCGGCCAGCGCCCCCGGTACGTACCGCAGCGGCCTCGTGCCCCGCCCGCGCAGCCACGGCCAGCCCAGCAGCACCACGATGACGACGGCGCTGACCGACACGGCCCCCGGGTGCAGGTCGGCGAACTGGCCGGGCAGCGCCAGGGTGTTGTCGACCGGCGAGCTGTGCGGGCTGCCGCCGAGGACGATGTGCAGCTGGGCCAGCGCGATGGATGCGCCGATGCCCGCGAGCATGCCGTGCACGATCGCCGGGCTGACGGCCAGCGCGGACCGGGCCACCTTGAGCGAGCCGAGCGCGAGCTGCGTGAGCCCCGCGAGGGCGGTGATGGCGCAGGTGGCCCGCCAGCCGTACTGCTGGATGAGGTCCGCCGTGACCACGGTCAGCCCGGCGGCGGGCCCGCTGACCTGCAGCGGCGCCCCGCTCATCAGGCCGACGACGATGCCGCCCACGGCCGCTGACAGCAGCCCGGCCTGGAGCGGGGCGCCGGTGGCCAGCGCGATGCCCAGGGAGAGCGGCAGGGCGATGAGGAAGACGGTCACGGAGGCGGACAGGTCCGCGACGAGGGGCCGCCGGGGCGCGGGGTGTTCGGGGGGAGCGGCGGGCCCGGGGACGGCGGCGCGTGCTGCGGGCTCGGCGGGTTCGGGGTCTCCCGTGTGTTCCGGGTCGTGTTCCGGTTCGCGTTCCGGATCCTTCGCGCGCTCGGCGGAAGGGCTTCCCAGAGGCGTCGGGCGTCCTGCGGGCATGTGGCGTCTCCTCGATGCGGAGGGGGCGTCGTGCAGCACGGGCACACGGGTTACGTTACTCAGTGTGACGGTTCGGTGACCCTCAAGGTCAAGTAAACGAATCGTAATGCCACGTAAAGAGTGAGCGAAGCGTTTTGCGCTGGACGGCCCACTTCTCCCATCCATCGAGTGAATACAGAGAGATAATCTGAATTCCTGGTTATCCCTCTTTCTGAGCGTGCGGCGAGAAATCGTGCGTGCATTCGGCTATTCGAGTCAGCGCGTCCCTGGCGGCGTCGGGAAGAGGTGGGAGCTTTGTTCGGAACATGGCGGGCGACCGTGGGAATCTGCGGCGTTCTCGCACTGGGGGGTGTGGCGGTCGCAGGCTGTTCTCCGGGTGCGGGATCGGACGGCGATTCGCGGGGTTCGGGCAGCGACGACGCGGCACCCGGCAACGGCCGGCCGATGAAGCTCATCGGCGACGGCTCCACGGCCTACACCGGCACCCAGCCCAACCAGCCGACGATCAGCCGGATGGCGGCCGGCGGCAAGCCGCCGCAGTTCGTCGTCTTCTCCTGGGACGGCGCCGGCGAGGACGGCCAGCGGCTCTTCTCCCACTTCCGCAAGGTGGCGCGGGAGAACGACGCGGCCATGACGTACTTCCTCAGCGGCGTCTACGTCCTGCCCCGCGAGAAGCGTATGGAGTACGCGCCCCCCGGCCACGCCCGCGGCGCCTCCGACATCGGCTACCTGGACGAGGAGGAGGTCGCGGCCACCCTGGACCAGGTCCGCGGCGCCTGGCTGGAGGGCAGCGAGATCGGCACCCACTTCAACGGCCACTTCTGCGGCCGTACGGGCGTCGCGAGCTGGTCGAAGGAGGACTGGAAGAGCGAGATCGCGCAGGCCAAGCAGTTCGTGCAGCAGTGGAAGACGAACACCGGCCGGAAGAAGGCGGATCCGCTTCCCTTCGACTACGACAAGGAGCTGGTCGGCGGTCGCGCGCCCTGCCTGGAGGGGCAGAAGAACCTCATGAAGGCCGCGAAGGAGATGGGTTTCCGCTATGACACCAGCGGTGTCAGCAGCCAGGTGTGGCCCAAGAAGAAGGAGGGCATCTGGGACCTGTCGTTGCAGGAGGTCCCGTTCCCCGGCCGCTCCTTCGAAGTCGTGAGCATGGACTACAACTTCATGGCCAACCAGTCGGGCACCGCGTATGCCCCCGCCGCCCAGCACGCGGCCTTCGAACGGCAGATGCGCGAGGGGCTACTGGCGGGTTTCGAGCGCGCGTACACGACCAACCGCGCGCCCCTCGTCATCGGAAACCACTTCGAGAGCTGGAACGGCGGCGCGTACATGCGCGCCGTAGAGGACACCATCAAGACCGTCTGCAAGAAGAAGGACGTGCACTGCGTCTCCTTCCGGCAGTTGGCGGACTGGCTGGACGCCCAGGACCCGGCGACGCTCGCCCGGCTGCGCACGCTGGACGTGGGCGAACAGCCGGCGAAGGGCTGGGAGAAGTTCCTGTCGGCGCCGGCGAAGCGCGGCACCGCGCAGCGCGCCGCCGGACCGGCGGGGTCCTCCGCGCAGAAGGACCACGCCGGCACCGCGGACGCCAAGCAGGGTCAGGCGGGCTGAAGGGGCGCGGTCTCGCCCAGGACGAAGCCGGGGTCGATCTGGTCCCTCAGATCGGCCCCGGTCTTCGCGTTGCCCCAGCTCTCCGCGTTCCTGCGGTGGAAGTGCACCATCTGGTCGGTGTAACGGGCCCAGTCGCGCCGCTCGTACGAGGCGTCCACGGCCCCGTACAGCTCCCGCAGGACCTGCGCGGCAGGCTCCTCCAGCAGTGCGAACGCCGGCGGGCGGCCCTTCTCCATCGACCGCACCCAGTCGGAGTGCGGGAACGCGGCCAGCAGGTCGGCGCCCACCTCCGCGCGCAGGAACTCCAGGTCGTCCGGGCCCTGCACCTTGTTGCCGACGACGCGCAGCGCGACGCCGAAGTCGCGGGCGTACTCCTTGTACTGGCGGTAGACGGAGACGCCCTTGCGGGTGGGCTCGGCAACAAGGAATGTCATGTCGAAGCGCGTGAACATCCCGGAGGCGAAGGAGTCGCTGCCCGCCGTCATGTCGACGACGACGTACTCCTCGCGCCCGTCGACCAGGTGGTTGAGGCACATCTCCACCGCGCCGGTCTTGGAGTGATAACAGGCGACGCCGAGGTCGGCCTCGGTGAACGGGCCGGTGACCATCAGGCGCACGGAGCCGTTGTCCAACCGCACGGGGCGGGCGCACGCGGCGTACACCGGATTGTCCCCGGTGACCGTGAGCAGGCGGGAACCCGCGCCGGGAGGCGTCGTCTTGATCATGCCGGCGGCGTCCGCGATCCGCGGGTTGGTGCCGCGCAGGTGCTCCTTGATAAGCGGGAGCTGCGCGCCGAGCGCGGGCAGCCGGGCGGCCTCCTCCTCGTCGAGCCCGAGGGCGGCGCCCAGGTGCTGGTTGATGTCCGCGTCGACGGCGAGCACGGGGCGGCCGGTGCCGGCGAGATGCCGGACGAAGAGGGACGACAGGGTGGTCTTGCCGCTGCCGCCCTTTCCCACGAAAGCGATCTTCATGTTCAGAAACGGTAGCGGGATCTTGGCTCGCGGTCAGGGAAAGGGCTGGACAAGTCCACCCCATCGGGTTGCGTAGTCTCGTACGCATGACGAGCGTGACCGACCCGCTGGCGGCCCTGAGCACCCTCCCGGGAGTGGAGGAGGCGGTGTCCTCTGTAAGGAGGGCGGTCGATCGTGTCTACGGGCACCGGGTCATGCGGCGGCGCAGCAACGAGGTGTCCGCGGAGGCGGCGCTGCGCGGGGCGCGGGCCTCGGCGGCGCTGTCGGGCGCGGACTGGGCGCTGGAGGAGGTACGGCGGCGCAGCGACTTCTCCGGCGCGGGTGAGCCGCGGACCGTGGGCGGTGCGCTCCGGGTGAACGCCGAGGCGGGGCAACTGCTGAGCACTTGGCGGCAGTCGCCGATGCAG
>NZ_JACBXC010000036.1 GCF_013870535.1 Streptomyces phytophilus
CAGGTCGAGGTGGGCGCGCTGGCGTCGGGGCTGTGGTCGGGTCGGGCGAAGATGGAGCACCGCGCGGGTGTCGTCACGGCCGACCGGGGCGAGTTGCTGGAGGCGCTGACCGCGCTGGCCGCGGGTGCGGCGCACCCGGCGCTGGTGACGGGACCAGGGTCGGTGGCGGCGGGGAAGACCGCGTTCGTGTTCCCGGGGCAGGGTTCGCAGTGGACCCGTATGGGCTACGAACTGGCCGCCCAGGAGCCGGCGTTCGCGGCGCACCTGGCCGCGTGCCGCGACGAGCTGTCCCGCTGGTGCGACTGGGACCTCCTCGAAGTCCTCGCCAGCGAGGACGACAACGCCCTCGACCGAGTCGATGTCGTGCAGCCAGCGCTGTTCGCCGTCATGACCGGCATCAGCCAGCTGCTACGCCACCACGGCGTGGAGCCGGACGCGGTCATCGGCCACTCGCAGGGCGAGATCGCCGCGGCGTACGTCGCAGGCGCTCTGACCCTGCCTGACGCTGTCGCCGTCGTTGCGCTGCGGGCGCAGGCCATCACGCGCCTCGCGGGCACCGGCACCATGGCGTCGTTCCCGCTGCCCCAGGACGAGCTGGGCGACCTGCCCAAGGGCGTTTACGTGGCCGCGGTCAACGGCCCGCACACCACCGTCCTCGCCGGAGAAACACAGCCCCTCACCGACCTGGTCAACACGTACCAGGAGCGCGAGATCCGGGCACGCCTGATCCCGGTGGACTACGCCTCCCACACCCCGCACGTCGAAGACCTGCGCGAAACGATCCTCGGCGATCTGACCGAGCGCGCCGCCATCAAGCCCGTGGCCCCGAGCATCCCGTTCTACTCCACCCACACCGGGGCCCTGCTCGCCGATGACCGACTGCTCGACGCGGAGTACTGGTTCGACAACCTCCGCCACCCCGTCCACTTCCACACCACCCTCGAACAACTCCTCGACGACGGCCACCACACCCTCATCGAGTCCAGCCCGCACCCGGTCATGACCGCCGCCCTGGCGGACACGTTCGAGCAGCGCGCCACCCCCGCCCACCACCACGCCACCCTCATCCGCAACAACGGAACAAGCACCCGCTTCCTCACCGCCCTCACCACCCTCCACACCCACCACCACCCCATCGACCTCACCCCCCACTTCCGGCCTGTCGAGGAGTCCGTCGAGCTGCTGCACGGGCTGCCCACCTACCCGTTCCAGCACCAGCCGTACTGGCTGGACGCCCCGGCCCAACTCACCAGCGCCACCGACCTCGGCCTGAGCAGCACCACCCATCCCCTCCTCAGCGCCGCCGTCCAACTCGCCGACACCACCGGCGCGGCGGAGACCGGTGCCAGCACGACGGTGTTCACCGGCCGCCTCGGCCTGGCCACGCACCCGTGGCTGGCGGACCACGCCGTTGCCGGTACGGTCCTCCTCCCCGGCACCGCCCTGGTGGACCTCGCCCTGCACACCGGCGACCACACCGGCGCCACCCACCTCGAAGAGCTGACCCTCCACGCGCCCCTGGTGCTTCAGGAGTCCGGCGCCCGCGACCTCCAGGTCACCGCCGCGCCGCTCGCCGAAGGCCAGGGCGGTTGGCAGGTCACGGTCCACTCCCGTCCCCACACCGACGACGAGGCCGAGCCCGACTCCTGGACCTGCCACGCCACCGGCACGCTCACCGCCGAACCGGACGAGGCGGCCCAGCCGCTCACCCAGTGGCCGCCCGCCGGGGCACAGGCCCTCGACGTCACCGAGCTGTACCCGCAGATGGCGGCTGCCGGCTACGGGTACGGGCCCGCCTTCCGCGGCGTCACCGCGGCGTGGGCGCAGCCCGACGGCACCCTCCACGCCGAGATCGCCCTCCCCGGGGACACGGACGCCGACGGGCACACCGTCCACCCGGCCCTGCTCGACGCCGCCCTCCACCCCCTGGCCCTGCGCGCCCTCGCCAAGGGCGACGCCGCGAAGGACGAGGCGCGGGAGCTGCGGCTGCCGTTCGCGTGGAGCGGTGTGTCCGTGCACGCCACCGGCGCCACCCGGCTCCGCGCCACCCTCGTACCCACCGGCGAACACGGCCACGACATCACCCTCCACGCCTGGGACCCCACCGGCGCCCCCGTCGCCACCATCGCCGCCCTCAACACCCGACCCGTCGACCCCACCGCGCTGACCAGCGGCGGTGCCGACGCCGGGGCCGCGACCCGCAGCAGCCTCTTCCAGCTCGCCTGGACCCCGCCCCAGGCTCAGCAGGACGACTCCGACCGGATCGACCCGGACCGGGTGGATCTGTACGTGGCCCCCCGGCCCGCGGAGGACACTCCCGCCGCGGCCCACGCCGCGACCGAGGCGCTGCTGACCCGCCTCCAGGGCTGGCTGGCCGACAACGACGAGACGGACCGCCGCCTCGTCGTCCTCACCCACCGCGCCGTCGCCACCGGCCCGGCGGAGGACGTGCACCTGGCGCACGCACCGCTGTGGGGCCTGGTCCGTACCGCCCAGAACGAACAGCCCGACCGCATCCACCTCGTGGACACCGACACCGCGGTGGACGCGGGGGCGACGGCGGTCACCGACGTACCCCGCCTCGCCGACGCCCTCGCCGCGGGTGAGCCGCAGCTCGCGCTCCGCCACGGCCAGTTCCTCGTCGCGCGCCTGGTGCGCGCGACCGGTGCCGCCGGGGCGCTCGCGATGCCGGAGAGCACCTGGAAGCTGGCCACCGGGGGCGACGGCACGCTGGAGGCGGTCACCTGCCGGCCGATGCCGGAGTGGGACGAGCCACTGGCCGGCGGGCAGGTGCGCGTACAACTGCACGCGGTCGGGCTGAACTTCCGCGACACGCTCATCGCCCTGGGCATGTACCCCGGCGACGCCCCCCTCGGCAGCGAGGGCGCGGGCGTCGTCACCGGCGTCGCCGACGACGTCACGGGCTTCGCCGTGGGCGACCGGGTGATGGGCGTGATGATCGACGGCGCGGGCTCCCACGCCGTCACCGACCACCGCCTGCTCACCACCGTGCCCGAGCGGTGGGGGTTCACCCAGGCGGCGGGCATTCCGGTGGCCTTCCTCACCGCGTACTACGCCCTGAAGGACCTGGGCCGCCTGGAGTCCGGCGAGTCTCTGCTGCTGCACGCCGCGACCGGCGGCGTCGGCTCCGCCGCACTCCAACTCGCCCGCCACTTCGGCGCCGACGTCTACGCCACCGCCAGCCCTGCCAAACACCACCTGCTGCGCGCCCAGGGCCTCGACGGCACGCACATCGCGTCCAGCCGGAGCCTGGACTTCGAGGAGCACTTCCGCACGCACGGCCCGGAGCAGGGCGTGGACGTGGTCCTCAACGCGCTCGCCCACGAGTTCACCGACGCCTCACTGCGCCTTGCGCGTCCCGGCGGCCGGTTCATCGAGATGGGCAAGACCGACATCCGAGACGCCGACACCGTGCAGGCGGAGCACCGTGTCGAGTACCGGAACTTCGACCTCATCGAGGCCGGCCCCGACCGCATCCAGCAGATCCTGGCCCACCTCACCGAGCTGTTCGCCGCAGGCCACCTGACCCCGCTGCCCACGACCTCCTTCGACGTACGGCACACCCCGCAGGCTCTACGCCACCTCAGCCAGGCCCGGCACACGGGCAAGCTGATCCTGACCCTGCCGCGGGCGCTCGACCCGGACGGCACCGTACTGATCACCGGTGGCACCGGCGTCCTCGCCGGCCTGACCGCCCGCCACCTGGTCACCGAGCACGGCGTACGCCACCTCCTCCTGGCCTCCCGCAGCGGCCCCGACCACCCGGCCGCCACCACCCTGCACGACGAACTCACCGAACTCGGCGCCCACATCACCATCACCGCCTGCGACGTCACCGACGCCGACGCCGTACGCACCCTCATCGACTCCGTCGATGAACGGCACCCGCTCACCGCCGTCATCCACACCGCGGGCGCCCTGAACGACACCGTCCTCACGCAGCTCACCCCCGAGAACCTGCACCCGGTCCTCGACCCGAAGGTCGACGCCACCCACCACCTGCACGAGGCGACGCGGCACCTGCCCCTGGCGCACTTCGTCGTGTACTCCTCCGCTGCCGGCACACTGGGCAACCCCGGCCAGGCGAACTACGCCGCCGCCAACGCCTACCTCGACGCCCTCGCCCACCAGCGCACCCGGCAGGGCCTCCCCGCCACCAGCCTCGCCTGGGGCTACTGGAAGCAGGCCACCGGCCTCACCGCCCACCTGAGCGACAACGAGGTCCGCAACGTCACCCTCGGCACCACCCCGCTCGAAGCAGACCACGCCTTCCGCCTGTTCGACGCGGCCCTCGCCGGCCCCGAGGCGTACCAGCTGTGCCTTCCGCTCAACCCCGCCGCCCTGCGCACGGCCCCCCGCCTCCCCGCGCTCCTGCGCGACATCGTCCCCCGGCAGGCCCGCCGCGTCGCCGCCACTTCGGCGGCGGGCGACGGCAACGCGCTCGCCGAGCAGCTCGCCGCGCTTCCCGAGGCCGAGCAGGAGCGCCGACTGCTGGACCTGGTCCGCAGCAACGTCGCCGCGGTACTCGGCCACGGCACCGGCGAGGCGATCGACGCGCAACGCCCGTTCAAGGAGCTGGGCTTCGACTCCCTCACCGCCGTCGAACTCCGCAACCGCCTCACCAACGCCACCGCGCTGCGCCTCCCCGCGACCCTGATCTTCGACCACCCGACGCCCCAGGCACTGACCCGCCACCTCCTCGGCCAGTTCCTCGACACCGGGTCCCTCACCTCCCGGGCCCGGAGCCGCGCAGGCACCGCCACGGCCGCCCTCACCGACGACCCGATCGCGATCGTCTCGATGGCCTGCCGCTACCCCGGCGGCGTACGCGACTCGCAGGCGCTCTGGGATCTCGTCAGCACCGGTCGCGACGCCATCGGCGACCTCCCGACCAACCGCGGCTGGGACCTGGAGAACCTGTACGACCCGGACCCCGACGCCACGGGCAAGGTCTACACCCGGCACGGCGCGTTCCTGCACGACGCCGACCTGTTCGACGCGGACTTCTTCCACATGAACCCGCGCGAGGCCCTCGCCACGGACCCGCAGCAGCGGCTGCTGCTGGAGACCTCGTGGGAGGCGTTCGAGCGGGCGGGCATCGACGCCGCGGCGCTCCACGGCAGCAACACCGGCGTGTTCGCGGGCGTCATCTCGCAGGACTACCTGCTGCGGCTGCACCAGAACCCGGAGGGGCTGGAGGGCTACATCGCCACCGGCAGCTCGGGCAGCGTGGCATCCGGCCGGATCGCGTACACCTTCGGGCTCGAAGGCCCGGCGATGACGGTGGACACGGCGTGCTCGTCCTCCCTCGTCGCCCTGCACCTGGCCATGCAGGCGCTGCGCAACGGCGAGTGCGACCTCGCGCTCGCCGGCGGCGCGACCGTCATGGCCACCCCCGGCACCTTCCAGGTCTTCTCCCGCCAGCGCGGCCTGGCCGCAGACGGCCGCTGCAAGCCCTTCGCGGACGCGGCGGACGGCACCGGCTGGGGCGAAGGCGCGGGCCTCCTCCTGCTCGAACGGCTCTCGGACGCGCAGCGCAACGGACACCGGGTCCTGGCGGTGCTGAAGGGCTCCGCGATCAACCAGGACGGCGCCTCCAACGGCCTCACCGCGCCCAACGGCCCGTCGCAGCAGCGGGTCATCGAGCAGGCGCTGGCCAATTCGGGGCTGGCCGCGGAGCAGATCGACGTGGTCGAGGCGCACGGTACGGGTACGACGCTGGGCGACCCGATCGAGGCGCAGGCCCTCCTCGCCACGTACGGCCAGGCGCACACCGAGGAGCAGCCCCTGTGGCTGGGCTCCATCAAGTCCAACATCGGCCACACGCAGGCCGCTTCCGGGGTCGCGGGCGTCATCAAGATGGTCGAGGCCCTGCGGTACGGCCGGCTGCCGCAGACCCTGAACGTGGATCGGCCGTCGACCCATGTGGAGTGGGACACCGGCCACGTGTCGCTGCTGACGGAGACGCGGGAGTGGCCGGAGACGGGCGAGCCGCGACGTGCGGCGGTGTCGTCGTTCGGCATGAGCGGTACCAACGCGCACCTGATCCTGGAAGCGGCCCCGGCCCAGTCGGCGCCGGACGAGGCAGCGGACGAGACCGAGCCCGGTGCTGCGGTGCCGGTGGTGGTTTCGGCACGTACGGCGGGCGCGCTGGCGCAGGCCGCGGAGCAGCTTGCGGGGTACGTGGAGCGGCACCCGGGGATCGAAGTGGGTCCGCTGGCGGCGCGGTTGTGGTCCGGGCGGGCGAAGATGGAGCACCGCGCGGGCGTCGTCACCGCCGACCGGGACGAGTTGCTGGAGGCGCTGACCGCGCTGGCCACGGGTGCGGCGCACCCGGCACTGGTCACGGGACCGGGATCGGTGGCGGCGGGGAAGACCGCGTTCGTGTTCCCGGGGCAGGGGTCGCAGTGGACCCGTATGGGCTACGAACTCGCCGCCCAGGAGCCGGCGTTCGCGGCGCACCTGGCCGCGTGCAGGGACGAGCTGTCCCGCTGGTGCGACTGGGACCTGCTGGAAGTGCTGGCCAGCGAGGACGAGACCGCCCTCGACCGAGTTGATGTCGTGCAGCCCGCGCTGTTCACGGTCATGACCGGCATCGCCCAACTCCTGCGCCACCACGGCGTGGAGCCGGACGCGGTCATCGGCCACTCCCAAGGCGAGATCGCCGCCGCCTACGTCGCCGGAGCGCTGACGCTCGCCGACGCCATCGCGGTGGTGGCACTGCGGGCGCAGGCCATCACCCGCCTCGCGGGCACCGGCACCATGGCCTCCTTCCCGCTGCCGCAGGACGAGCTGGGCAACCTGCCCGACGGTGTCTACGTGGCCGCCATCAACGGCCCGCACACGACGATCCTCGCCGGGGAAACGCAGCCGTTGACGGATCTGGTCAACACGTACCAGGAGCGCGAGATCCGGGCGCGTCTGATCCCGGTGGACTACGCCTCCCACACCCCCCACGTCGAAGACCTGCGCGAAACGATCATCACGGACCTCGCCGAGCGCGCCGGTATCGAGCCGATGCCGCCGACGATCCCGTTCTACTCCACCCACACCGGCGCCCTGCTCACCTTCGACCAGGACCTCGACGCCGAATACTGGTTCGACAACCTCCGCCACCCCGTCCACTTCCACACCACCCTCGAACAACTCCTCGACGACGGCCACCACACCCTGATCGAGTCCAGCCCCCACCCGGTCATGACCGCCGCTCTGGCGGACACCTTCGAGCAGCGCGCCACCCCGGCCCGCCACTACGCGACCCTCGTCCGCAACGACGACACCAAGGTCCGCTTCCTCACCGCGCTCACCACCCTCCACACCCACCACCACCCCATCGACCTCACCCTCCACCTCCCCGCCGCCGACCACTCGGGCGACGAACTTCCCGAGCTGCCCACGTACCCCTTCCAGCGGGAGAGCTACTGGCTCCACGGCTCCGCCCAGCTCACCAGCGCGTCCGACCTCGGCCTGGGCACCACCGCCCACCCGCTGCTGCACGCCGCCGTCCCGCTCGCGGACGAGACGGGCACGGGCGCCGCCGGCGCGGTGGTGTTCACCGGACGCGTCAGCCTGAGCAGCCACCCCTGGCTGGCGGACCACGCCGTTGCCGGTACGGTCCTCCTCCCCGGCACCGCCCTGGTGGACCTCGCCCTGCACACCGGCGACCACACCGGCGCCACCCACCTCGAAGAGCTGACGCTCCAGGCGCCCCTGGTACTCCAGGAGTCCGGCGCCCGGGACCTCCAGGTCACCGCAAGCCCCCGCCCGGACGCGGACGGCTGGCAGGTCACGATCCACTCCCGCCCCCACACGGGCGAGGAGGCCGAGCCCGAGCCGTGGACCTGCCACGCCACCGGCACGCTGACCGCCGAACCGGCGGCGAAGGCCGAGGCGCTGGCCCAGTGGCCGCCCGCGGGCGCACAGGCCCTCGACGTGTCCGACATCTACCCCCGGCTGGCCGCGGGCGGGTACGAGTACGGGCCCGCCTTCCGCGGCGTCACCGCGGCGTGGGCGCAGCCCGACGGCACGCTCCACGCCGAGATCGCCCTGCCCGAGGACACCGAGCCGGACGGCCACACGATCCACCCCGCCCTCCTCGACGCAGCCCTCCACCCACTGGCGGCCCACGGCGGCGCCAAGGCCAAGGCGGGCACGGCGGAGGACGCGCAGGTGCGCCTGCCGTTCGCGTGGACCGGTGTCTCCGTCCACGCCACCGGCGCCACCCACCTCCGCGCGACGATCACCCCCACCGGCGCCGAGGGCCACGACCTCGCCCTGCGCGCCTGGGATCCCGCCGGCGCCCCCGTCGCCACCATCGCCGCCCTCAACACCCGACCCATCGACGCCTCGGCGCTGACCGGCAGTGCCGACGCCGGGGCCGCGACCCGCAACAGCCTCTTCCACCTCTCCTGGAGCCCCGCTCAGGCGGAGCAGGAGGAGCACGCGGAGCTGGACCGGTACGACGTCCACGTCGCCGCGCCCGCCGCCGAGGACACCCCG
The DNA here is from genome assembly GCF_013870535.1 of Streptomyces phytophilus. Classification (GTDB taxonomy): domain Bacteria; phylum Actinomycetota; class Actinomycetes; order Streptomycetales; family Streptomycetaceae; genus Streptomyces; species Streptomyces phytophilus. Next base: position 8,521 of record NZ_JACBXC010000036.1, read on the forward strand.
GCCGCGGCCCACGCCGCGACCGAGGCGCTGCTCGTCCACGTACAGAACTGGCTGGCCGCCAACGACCAGACCGACCGCCTGCTCGCGGTCGTCACCCACCGGGCCGTCGCCACCCACCCGGCGGAGGACGTCCACCTCGCCCACGCCCCGCTCTGGGGCCTGCTCCGCAGCGCCCAGAACGAGAACCCCGACCGCATCCACCTCGTGGACACCGACGCCGCGGGCCTCGACCCGGACGCCGGCGCCGCCGACATCCCGTACCTCGCCGACGCACTCGCCACCGGAGAGCCCCAGCTCGCCGTCCGCGGCGGCCAGGTGCTGGCCGCGCGCCTCGTGCGCGCGGCGGGTACGGAGAGCGGTGTGCTGGACGTGCCGGAGGGCACGTGGAAGCTGGGGAACGAGGGCGACGGCACGCTGGAGGCGCTCGCGTGCCGGCCCGCCCCCGAGTGGGACGTGCCGCTGACCGGCAGCCAGGTGCGCGTACGACTGCACGCGGTCGGGCTGAACTTCCGCGACACGCTCATCGCCCTGGGCATGTACCCCGGCGAGGCACCCCTCGGCAGCGAGGGTGCCGGTGTGGTGACCGAGGTCGGAGCCGACGTCACGGGTGTCGCGGTCGGCGACCGCGTCATGGGCCTCATGCCCGAGGGCGCCGGCAGCCGGGCGATCACCGACCACCGCCTGCTCACGCCCGTCCCGGAGGAGTGGTCCTCCACCCAGGCGGCGGGCATTCCGGTGGCCTTCCTCACCGCGTACTACGCCCTGAAGGACCTGGGCCGCCTGGAAGCCGGGGAGTCGCTGCTGCTGCACGCCGCGACCGGCGGCGTCGGCTCCGCCGCACTCCAACTCGCCCGCCACTTCGGCGCCGACGTCTACGCCACCGCCAGCCCTGCCAAACACCACCTGCTCTACGCGCAGGGCCTGGACGACGCGCACATCGCGTCCAGCCGGTCCCTCGACTTCGAGGAGCACTTCCGCACCCACACCCCGAACCAGGGCGTGGACGTCGTCCTCAACGCGCTCGCTCACGAGTTCACCGACGCCTCACTGCGCCTCGTCCGCCCCGGCGGCCGGTTCATCGAGATGGGCAAGACCGACATCCGCGACCCGCAGACAGTCGAGGCCGAACACCGCGCCCAATACCGGAACTTCGACCTCATCGAGGCCGGCCCCGACCGCATCCAGCAGATCCTGGCCCACCTCACCGAGATGTTCGCTGCAGGCCAGCTGACCCCCCTGCCCACGACCTCCTTCGACGTGCGGCAGGCCCGCCAGGCCCTGCGCTACCTGAGCCAGGCCCGGCACACCGGCAAGGTGATCCTGGACCTTCCGCGGGCGCTCGACCCGAACGGCACCGTACTGATCACCGGCGGCACCGGCGTCCTCGCCGGCCTGACCGCCCGCCACCTGGTCACCGAGCACGGCGTACGCCACCTCCTCCTGGCCTCCCGCAGCGGCCCCGACCACCCGGCCGCCACCACCCTGCACGACGAACTCACCGAACTCGGCGCCCACATCACCATCACCGCCTGCGACGTCACCGACGCCGACGCCGTACGCACCCTCATCGACTCCGTCGATGAACGGCACCCGCTCACCGCCGTCATCCACACCGCGGGCGCCCTGAACGACACCGTGCTGACCAAGACCACCCCGGACGACCTGCACCCGGTCCTGGCGCCGAAGGTCGACGCCGCGTACCACCTGCACCAAGCGACCCGGCACCTGCCGCTTGCCCGGTTCGTCGTCTACTCCTCGGCCGCGGGCACCCTCGGCAACCCGGGGCAGGCGAACTACGCCGCTGCCAACACCTACCTCGACGCCCTCGCCCACCACCGCACCCGACAGGGCCTCCCCACCACCAGCCTCGCCTGGGGCTACTGGAAGCAGGCCACCGGCCTCACCGCCCACCTCACCGCCGACCAGCAGGGCCGCACCGGCACGGCACTCTCCACGGAACACGGCCTGCGGCTCTTCGACGTCGCGCTCCGGGAGCGCCCCGAGTCGACGCTCGTCTGCATGCCGATCGAGCCGGGGAGCCTGCGCCGCGCGGCAAAGGTGCCGGCTCTGCTGCGTGACCTCGTGCCGGCCACCGCGCGCCGCGCGACCGCCGCGGGCGCGGGCGCGGTGCGGCGTTCCGGCCTGGCGGAGGAGCTGGCCGGGCTCGGCGAGGCCGAGCAGGACCGGCTGGTGCGGGACCTGATCCGGAGCAACGTCGCGGCGGTCCTCGGCCACGCGCGCCCCGAGACCATCGACCCGCAGCGCCCGTTCAAGGAGCTGGGCTTCGACTCCCTCACCGCCGTCGAACTCCGCAACCGGCTCACCAACGCCACCGCGCTCCAACTGCCGTCCACGCTGGTCTTCGACCACCCGACGCTCACCGAGCTGTCGGTGTTCCTGCGGGGCAAGCTGCTGGACGAGCAGCCGCGGCTGCGCGCGGCGAAGCAGGTCGCGACCGTCGTGGACGACGACCCGATCGCGATCGTCTCGATGGCCTGCCGCTACCCCGGCGGGATGCGGCGGCCGGAGGACCTGTGGAAGCTGGTCTCCGAGGGCGTCGAGGCGATCGGCGACCTGCCGGACGACCGCGGCTGGGACCTCGAAGGGCTGTACGACCCGGACCCGGACGCGCCGGGGAAGATGTACACCCGCAAGGGCGCGTTCCTGTACGACGCCGGGCAGTTCGACGCGGACTTCTTCCACATGAACCCGCGCGAGGCCCTCGCCACGGACCCGCAGCAGCGGCTGCTGCTGGAAACCGCGTGGGAGGCGTTCGAACGGGCGGGCATCGACCCGACCAGCCTCAAGGGCAGCAGCACCGGCGTCTTCGCGGGCGTCATCTCGCAGGACTACCTGATGCGCATGCACGACGCGCCGGACCACCTGGAGGGCTACTTCGCCACGGGCGGCTCCGCGAGCATCGCTTCGGGGCGGGTGGCGTACACGTTCGGGCTCGAAGGCCCGGCGATGACGGTGGACACGGCGTGCTCGTCGTCGCTGGTCGCGCTGCACCTCGCGGCGCAGGCGCTGCGCAACGGTGAGTGCGACCTCGCCCTCGCCGGCGGCGCGACCATCATGGCCACCCCCGGCACCTTCCAGGTCTTCTCCCGCCAGCGCGGCCTGGCCGCAGACGGCCGCTGCAAGCCCTTCGCGGACGCGGCGGACGGCACCGGCTGGGGCGAAGGCGTCGGCCTGGTACTGGTCGAGCGGCTGTCGGACGCGCGGCGCAACGGACACGAGGTACTCGCCGTCGTCCGCGGCTCCGCAATCAACCAGGACGGCGCCTCCAACGGCCTCACCGCCCCCAACGGCCCGTCGCAGCGCCGCGTCATCGAGCAGGCCCTCGCCAACGCCGGGCTCAGCGGCGACCAGGTCCACGCGGTGGAGGGGCACGGTACGGGTACGACGCTGGGCGACCCGATCGAGGCGCAGGCGCTGCTGGAGACGTACGGCCAGGCGCACTCCGAGGCGAATCCGCTGTGGCTGGGCTCCATCAAGTCCAACATCGGCCACACGCAGGCCGCGGCCGGGGTGGCGGGCGTCATCAAGATGGTCGAGGCCATGCGCCACGGTGTGCTCCCCCCGACCCTCAACGTCGACGCGCCCACCAGCCATGTCGACTGGGACGCGGGCCACATTCAGTTGCTGACGGAAGCCCGCCCCTGGACCGAGGAGGGCGGCCCGCGGCGCGCGGCCGTGTCGTCGTTCGGCATGAGCGGCACCAACGCGCACCTGATCCTGGAAGCGGCCCCCGCCGAGGCGGACGCCGAGGCCGAGCCGGAGGCGGTGGCCCCGCCGGTGCCGGTGGTGGTCTCCGCCCGTTCGGCGGCGGCGCTGGCGCAGTCGGCCGGCCGCCTCGCGGAGTACGTGGAGCAGCACCCGGAGATCGAGGTGGGCCCGTTGGCCGCACGCTTGTGGTCGGGTCGGGCGAAGATGGAGCACCGCGCGGGCGTCGTCACCGCCGACCGGGACGAACTCCTGGAGGCGCTGACCGCCCTGGCCGCGGGTGCGGCGCACCCGGCACTGGTCACGGGACCGGGATCGGCGGCGGCGGGGAAGACGGCGTTCGTGTTCCCGGGGCAGGGTTCGCAGTGGACTCGTATGGGCTACGAACTGGCCGCCCAGGAACCGGCGTTCGCGGCGCACCTGGCCGCGTGCCGGGACGAGCTGTCCCGCTGGTGCGACTGGGACCTCCTGGAAGTCCTCGCCAGCGAAGACGAGACCGCCCTCGACCGAGTCGATATCGTGCAGCCCGCGCTGTTCGCGGTCATGACCGGCATCAGCCAGCTGCTACGCCACCACGGCGTGGAGCCGGACGCAGTCATCGGCCACTCGCAGGGCGAGATCGCCGCGGCGTACGTCGCCGGAGCGCTGACCCTGCCTGACGCTGTCGCCGTCGTGGCGCTGCGGGCGCAGGCCATCACGCGCCTCGCGGGCACCGGCACCATGGCGTCGTTCCCGCTGCCGCAGGACGAGCTGGGCGGCCTGCCCGACGGCGTCTACGTCGCCGCGGTCAACGGCCCGCACACCACCATCCTCGCCGGAGAAACACAGCCCCTCACCGACCTGGTCAACACGTACCAGGAGCGCGAGATCCGGGCCCGCCTGATCCCCGTCGACTACGCCTCCCACACCCCCCACGTCGAAGACCTGCGCGAAACGATCCTCGGCGATCTGACCGAGCGCGCCGGTATCGAGCCGATGCCGCCGACGATCCCGTTCTACTCCACCCACACCGGCGCCCTGCTCACCTTCGACCAGGACCTCGACGCCGAATACTGGTTCAACAACCTCCGCCACCCCGTCCACTTCCACACCACCCTCGAACAACTCCTCGACGACGGCCACTACACACTCATCGAGTCCAGCCCCCACCCGGTCATGACCGCCGCCCTCGCCGACGCTTTCGAGCAGCACCCGACCACCGCCCACCACCACGCCACCCTCATCCGCAACAACGGCTCGCAGACCCGTTTCCTGACGGCCCTCACCACCCTCCACGCCCACCACCACCCCATCGACCTCACTCGTCACCTCCCGCAGGCGGGTAACACACCCGCGGGCCTGCCCACCTATCCGTTCCAGCACCAGCCCTACTGGCTCAACGCCCCCGCCCGGCTCACCAGCGCCGGTGACCTGGGCCTCGCCACGACGACACACCCGCTTCTGCACGCCGCGGTCCAGCTCGCCGACGGCGGCGACGGCGGCACGGGCACCACGGTGTTCACCGGCCGGGTCGGCCTGGGCACCCACCCCTGGCTCGCCGACCACGCCGTCGCCGGGACCGTGCTGCTGCCCGGCACCGGCCTGGTCGACCTCGCCCTGCACGCCGGTGACCACACCGGCGCCACCCACCTCGAAGAGCTGACGCTCCAGGCGCCGCTGGTGCTGGAGGAGTCCGGCGCCCGCGACGTCCAGGTCACTGCCGCCCCCGCGGGCGGATCCGACGCAGGTGGTACGGGCCGGTGGCAGGTCACGATCCACTCGCGCCCGCACACCGGCGACGCCGAACCCGAGCCGTGGACCTGCCACGCCACGGGCACTCTCACCGCGGAAGCCGCCGAAGCCGCCGAAGCGCTGACCGAGTGGCCTCCTACGGGTGCGGAGTCCTTCGACGTCGACGCGCTCTACCCCGAGCTGGCGGCGGCGGGCTACGAGTACGGTCCCGTCTTCCGGGGCGTGACCGCGGCGTGGAAGGGAGCCGACGGGGCCCTGCACGCCGAGATCGCCCTCCCGCCGGGCGCCGACTCCGCCGGCCACACCCTCCACCCCGCGCTCCTCGACGCCGCGTTGCACCCGCTCGCCGCGCACAACGACGGCGCGGACGGGCAACTGCGGCTGCCGTTCGCGTGGAGCGGTGTGTCGGTGCACGCCACCGGCGCCACCGAGCTACGGGCCACGCTCACCCCCACCGGCGAGCAGGGCCACGACCTCGCCCTCCGGGCGTGGGACGCGACGGGCGCACCGGTGGCGACGGTCACGGCCCTCAACACCCGGCCCGTCGACGCCGCGGCGCTCAGCGCCCGCAGCAGCGACGACACCCGCAACAGCCTGTTCCACCTCACGTGGAGCCCTGCCCCGGCCGAGCCGGCGACTCACGTGGACCTCGACCAGGTCGACGTGTACGCGGCCGCCCCGGCGGAGGACGACTCCCCCGCCGCGGCGCACGCCGCGACCGAGGCGCTACTGACGCACCTTCAGGGCTGGCTGGCAGAGAACGACGAGACCGACCGCCGTCTCGTCGTCCTCACCCACCGCGCCGTCGCAACGAGTTCAGACGAGGACGTGCACCTGGCCCACGCCCCGCTGTGGGGCCTGGTCCGTACCGCCCAGAACGAGAACCCCGACCGCATCCACCTCATCGACACCGACACCACCGGAGACACCCCGCAACTCGCGAACGCCCTCGCCACCGGCGAGCCCCAACTCGCCCTCCACGGCAATGACATCCTCATCCCCCGCCTGACCCGCTCCAGCTCCACCGACACCACCGCCCGGCCCCTCGACCCCGACGGCACCGTGCTCATCACCGGCGGCACCGGCGGACTGGCCAGCCTCACCGCCCACCACCTGATCACCCAACACGGCGTACGCCACCTGCACCTCGCCTCCCGCAGCGGCCCCGACCACCCCAACGCCGCCACGCTCACCGCCGAACTCACCGAACTCGGCGCCCACATCACCATCACCGCCTGCGACACCACCGACGCCGACGCCGTACGCGCCCTCGTCGACTCCATCGAGGACGACCACCCTCTGACCGCCGTCATCCACACCGCGGGTGCACTGAACGACGCCGTACTGTCCAAGCTCACCCCCGACAGGCTGCACCCGGTACTCGCCCCCAAGGTGGACGCTGCCTACCACCTCCACCAAGCCACCAAAAACCTCGACCTCGCCCACTTCGTCCTCTACTCCTCCGCCGCCGGCACCCTCGGCAACCCCGGCCAAGCCAACTACGCCGCCGCCAACACCTACCTCGACACCCTCGCCCACCACCGCACCCACCACGGCCTCCCCACCACCAGCCTCGCCTGGGGCTACTGGGAACACACCACCGGCCTCACCGGCCACCTCAGCGACAACGAGGTCCGCAAGGTCACCCACGGCAGCACTCCCCTCACCGCCGACCACGCCCTGCGCCTCCTCGACACCGCACTCATTACCCCCCAGCCCCACCACCTGTGCACTCCGCTCAACCCCAGCACTCTCCGCACCACACCCCACCTCCCCGCGCTCCTCCGCGACCTCGTACCGGTCCCCCGCCGCACCGCCGCGCGGACGCACGGTGCGCAGCCGTCGGGGACGGACCTGGCCGCCCGGCTCGGGGCGCTGCCGCCGGAGGGGCAGCAGAAGCTGCTGCTCGACGTCGTGTGCAGCGCGGTCGCCGCGGTTCTCGGGCACGGCGGCGCGGACGCGATCGATCCGTACCGCCCGTTCAACGAGCTGGGCTTCGACTCCCTCACCGCCGTCCAGCTCCGCAACCGCCTCAGCGAGGCGACCGGGCTCCGTCTGACCTCCACGCTGATCTTCGACTACCCGACGCCGAACGACCTGGCCCGTTACGTCGGCGAGGGCATCGGTCTGGACGAGACGAGCGTGGAGACCTCCTTCCTGGCGGAGATCGACAAGCTCGAACTGACACTGATCGACCGTTCCGCGGAAGACGCCGGGCGAGTGAAGGTGACACGCCGACTCCAGGCCCTCCTCACCCGCCTCAACGAGACCGCACGCACGGAGCCGGCCGGCGAGGACATCGAGACGAAGCTCCGGTCCGCGTCCAACGACGAACTCTTCGACCTGCTCGACGGCGATCTCGACCTTTCCTGACCCCGGCGGCGTCCGCGCCGCCCCAGCAATTCCGTACAGAGGAGCGACGACCAATGTCGGACGAAGCCAAGCTTCGGGAGTACCTGACCCGCGCAGTCGCCGAGCTGCACCAGACGCGGCAGCGCCTGCAGGACGCCGAGACGGCAAGGCAGGAGCCGATTGCGATCGTTTCGATGGCCTGCCGGTACCCGGGCGGGGTGCGTTCGCCGGAGGACCTGTGGCAGCTGGTCGCGGACGGCACGGACGCGATCTCCGGCTTCCCCGGCAACCGCGGCTGGGACGTCGAGGGCCTCTACGACCCGGACCCCGACCGGACCGGGAAGAGCTACTCCCGCGAGGGTGGCTTCCTGCACGCGGCGGACGAGTTCGACCCCGAGTTCTTCGGCATGAGCCCGCGGGAGGCCACGGCCACGGACCCGCAGCAGCGGCTCCTGCTGGAGGCCGCCTGGGAGACGTTCGAGCGCGCGGGCATCGACTCCCACTCCCTCAAGGGCAGCAAGACGGGTGTGTTCGCCGGGGTCATGTACGACGACTACACCGGCCGGCTCATGCACCGGATCCCGGAGGGCTACGAA
>NZ_JACBXC010000360.1 GCF_013870535.1 Streptomyces phytophilus
GGGCTTCACCGGCGGCGAACCGCCCGCGGACCGGCTCAACTTCTGGAACCCGTTCACCGGCGGCGACGGCGAACGCATGGTCGCCATGCAGAAGTCGTACGAGAAGGCCCACCCCGAGAGCACCCTGCGGGCCACCACCTTCGTCTGGGGCAACCCGTACTACACCAAGCTCAGCCTCGCCACCATCGGCAAGCGCCCCCCGCACGTCGCCATCGCGCACCTGTCGAAGCTGCCGGTGCTCGCCCAGGCCGGGCTGCTGAGCGAACTGCCCGCCGACGCGCTCGCCAAGCAGGGCATGACGCCGGAGAAGTTCGACGCCAAGCCCTGGCGCAAGTCCCACGTCGACGACCGGCTCTACGGCGTCCCGATCGACACCCACCCCTTCGCGCTGTACTTCCGCACCGACATCGCCGAGAAGGCGGGCCTCCTCGACGGCGGCGAACTGGCCGACGTCGACGGCCCGGACAAGTTCGCCGACGCGCTGCGCGCGGCGAAGGAGGTCACCGGCGTCTGGGGCGGCTCGGTCGCCTCGATCAAGGACACGGCCACCCAGTTCCGCATGTTCCTGTCCTTCTACGCCCAGCTCGGCGGCCGGCCGCTGGTCGCCGACGGCGGCGCCACCGTGCAGGTCGACCTCGACGCGGCGGAGGAGGCGCTCGCGTACATCCAGCGCCTCGGCAAGGAGAAGCTCATCCCCACCGGCGCCAACGGGCAGGCCGCCATCACCCTGCTCACCAACGGCGAGGCCGGGTTCCTGATGGACGGCGTCTGGCAGATCGTCGCCGTGCTGGACTCGGGGGTGAAGTTCGACATGCGGCCGCTGCCGCGGGTCTTCGACGACGCCCCGTACGCCTGCTTCGCCGACAGCCACGCGCTGGTGCTGCCCCGGCCGCCGAAGGAGGACGACGACCGCCTCGACCTGTCGCTGGAGTTCACCGCCTCGCTGCTGGACTCCAGCAAGCTGTGGGCCGAGGGCGGGCACATCCCCGCGTGGCTGCCGACCCAGCGCTCGGCCGCGTACCGGGAGCTGACGCCCCAGTCGCACTACACCGCCGCCGCCGAGGGCGCCGTGTACGACCCCGTCGCCTGGTACGGCGGCGCGGGCAGCAACCTGCAGAACCGGGTGGGCGACGCGGTCAGCGCCGCACTCGCCGGCCGGGCGACCCCGCGCGCCGCCGCGGACCGGGTCCACTCGGTGCTCCGCAAGCTCGCGGACGTCGAATCCCCGATCTGAACCCCGCCGCCCCCACCCCCTCGAACGAAAGGCACCCCCGTGGCGAGTACAGCCGGCACCGGCGCCCTCACCCCCGACCGGTCAGGGGCCGGCAGCGTCCGTGGCAAGCTCGCGGGCCCGGCCCTGATCGCGCCGTTCGCGCTCTTTTACATCGTTTTCCTGGTCGGCCCCCTGATCTACACCTTCGTGGCGGGCTTCTTCAACGGCAGCCTGCTGCGCGAGGGCTTCGGCAGCTGGGTCGGCTTCTCCAACTACGCGGACGTGCTGAACGACTCCGAGTTCTGGCGCACGCTGAAGCACACCCTGTGGTTCACCGTGCTCACCACCATCCCGCTGGTGCTGCTGGCGCTGGTGCTGGCGATCCTCGCCGACCGGTTCGTACGCGGCCGGTGGTTCATCCGCTTCGCCTTCTTCGCGCCGTACGTCATCCCGTCCGCGTCGGTCTCGCTGATCTTCATGTGGGGCGTGCTTGCCGACCAGACGGGCCTGGCGCAGGACTGGCTGAAGGCCCTCGGCGTCAGCTCGCCGCCGTCCTGGCTCGGCGATCCGAACTGGGCGATGTGGTCGCTGGCCGGCGTCACCGTCTGGTGGACCATCGGCTTCAACTTCGTGCTCTACCTCGCGGGGCTCCAGGAGATCCCCCGGGACGTCCACGAGGCCGCCGCCATGGACGGCGCCGGACCCTGGCAGCGCATCCGGCACGTGATCATCCCCATGCTGGGCCGGACGACGACGCTCGTCACCGTGCTGCAGATCGTCGCCTCCCTGAAGGTCTTCGACCAGATCTACATGATGACCGCGGGCGGCCCCGACGGCTCCACCCGCCCGACGCTCCAGTACATCGTCGACACCGGCTTCACCGACGGCCGCACCGGCTACGCCTCGGTCGTCTCCCTCTTCCTCTTCCTCGTCATCCTGCTGATCTCCCTGGTCTGGTTCTTCCTCGTCCGCCGGGCAGAGAAGGAGAGCTGAGCCATGGCCCGCACCACGCAAAGCCCCGCCGCCGCCACCGCCGCCGCGGACCTCCCCGCGGACGCCGCCCCCGCGCGCCGGCGCGGCTACGACGCCGAGAGGCTCTTCAACCGCGTCGCGCTCGGCGTCCTCGTCGCCTTCGCGCTGCTGTGGCTGGTGCCGCTGCTGTTCGCGACGGCGATATCCATCCGGCCCGCCGACGAGATAGCCGTCGACCCGGCGTCCTGGTTCACCTCGAACCCCACCTTCGCGGCGTACGAGGACCTCTTCGACAAGGGCAAGCTGCCCTACTGGTACGCCAACAGCTTCATCGTCTCGCTGCTGACCACCGTGCTCACCGTCGTCACCGCCTCGCTCGCCGCCTTCGGCCTGTCCCAGGTGCGCTTCCGCTTCCGCCGCGGGGCGTTCCTGCTGCTGCTCGCCGGGATCATGATCCCGATGCAGGTGCTGATGATCCCGCAGTTCCTCGCGCTCCAGGAGGTGGGCCTGCTCAACACCTACTGGGGCGTGGTGCTGCCGCAGGTGCCGAACGTCGTCGCCGTCTTCGTCTTCAAGCAGTTCTTCGACGGCATCCCCAGAGAGCTGATCGAGGCCGCGCGCGCCGACGGCGCCGGCTGGCTGCGCACGTACTGGCAGATCGTGATGCCCGTGTCCCGGCCCGCCGTCTCCGCCGTGACGATCTTCGTCTTCGTGCAGGTGTGGAACAACTTCCTGTGGCCGCTGCTGGTGGTCACCGACCCGGAGATGATGACGCTGCCGGTCGGGCTCAACTCCGTACAGGACGCCTTCGGCATCCCGTACGCGCAGCTCATGGCCTCCGCCGTGCTGGGCGCCATCCCGCTGCTCGCCGTCTTCGCGCTCTTCCAGCGCCGCATCGTCGAGGGCATCGCCGGTACGGGCCTGAAGTAGGCGCCCGCACGCCCCCGAGAACCACCGCCAGCACCCCCCGAGGAAAGGCACCGCATGCCGCACACCGCCAGGTTCACCGTCGACCCCGAGTTCGTCATCGGCGAGGTGGACCCGCGCCTGTACGGAACGTTCGTCGAGCACATGGGCCGCTGCGTCTACACCGGGATCTACGAGCCCGGCCACCCCACCGCCGACGCCGCCGGCTTCCGCGGCGACGTCGCGGCGCTGGTCCGGGAGCTGGGCACCGGCCTCGTCCGCTACCCCGGCGGCAACTTCGTCTCCGGCTACCACTGGGAGGACGGCGTCGGCCCCGTCGCCGAGCGGCCCCGCCGGCTCGACCTCGCCTGGCGGTCGGTGGAGACCAACGAGGTCGGCACGAACGAGTTCCTGACCTGGGCGAAGGGCCTGGGTCTGGAGCCGATGATGGCCGTCAACCTCGGCACCCGCGGCATCGACGCCGCCCGCGCGCTCGTCGAGTACTGCAACCACCCCGGCGGCACCGCCTGGTCCGACCTGCGGATCAGGCACGGCGTCCGCGAGCCGCACGGCGTGCGGCTGTGGTGCCTGGGCAACGAGATGGACGGCCCGTGGCAGACCGGCCACAAGTCGGCGCGCGAGTACGGCCGGCTGGCGGCCGAGGCCGGCAAGGCCATGCACCAGGTCGACCCGTCGATCGAGCTGGTCGCCTGCGGCAGCTCCCACGCGCAGATGCCGACGTTCGGCACCTGGGAGCGCGAGGTGCTGGAGGAGACCTACGACGAGGTCGACTACCTCTCGCTGCACGCCTACTACGAGGAACTGGACGGCGACCGGGCGAGCTTCCTCGCCTCCGGCGCGCACATGGACCAGTACATCTCCGACGTGGTCTCCACCGCGGACCACGTGCGTGCCGTACGGCGGGCGGACAAGCGGATCCGGCTCTCCTTCGACGAGTGGAACGTCTGGTACGCGGCCCGCTTCCCCGGCGAGCGGAATCTGGCCACCGCCGAGACGCCGCGGCTCATCGAGGACACGTACTCCGTCACCGACGCGGCCGTCGTGGGCTCCCTGCTCATCACCCTGCTCCGGCACGCCGACCGGGTCGCCGTGGCGTGCCTGGCGCAGCTCGTCAACGTCATCGCGCCGATCCGCAGCGAGCCCGGCGGGCCGGCCTGGCGGCAGACCGTCTTCCACCCGTTCGCGCAGGCCGCGCGGTTCGCGCGCGGCACGGTGCTGCGCACCGAGCCGGACCGGACGGGCTCGCGCGTCGAGACGCCGCGCCACGGCGACGTCCCCGCGCTCGACCACGTGGTGACGTACGACGAGGAGAGCGGCGACCTGACGATCCTGGCGGTCAACCGGGCCCAGGACGAGCCGCTGCGGCTGTCGGTCGCGCTGCGCGGGTTCGGGGCGGACGGATACACGGTCCTCGAACATCTTGTCCTCGCCGACGATGACCACGACGCGGCCAACACCGAGGCGGATCCGGGGCGGGTGCTGCCGAAGTCCGTGGCCACCGCCCGGATCAGCGCAGACGGTGAGCTTGAGGCCGAACTGCCGTGCGTATCCTGGAACGTGCTCCGGCTGCGGAAGCGGGGTGTGTGACCCCGGGCCGCAGGCAATCGAAACTGGCGTAAAACTCCGTACATCCCTCGGCCCCTCTCGGGAGTCGTACGTCGTGACCCGCACCGAGGTCGTCGACCTGGTGTGAAGCTCGCTACACCTAAGGCCCTTTTTGCATGAACCATGGGCGTTCTTCGCAAATCTGGCCTAAAGTTCCGGGAGCGAAAGGTGCGCGTCGACCAGGGGAGGATCGCGTGCGCCTCATCAGTCGCGATGTGCCAGGGGGGAACATGCGGCGTATCGGAGTAGCCGATACCGGGATCATGACGGCGGAGCCGAGACGCGGGACCCGCGTCCGCTCCGCCGCGGCAAAGCCGGCGTGGTACCTGCCGGCGGCCCTCGTCACCGACGCGGCGGGGATCGCCATCCCCGTCGTGCTCGTCTTCGTCACCAC
>NZ_JACBXC010000361.1 GCF_013870535.1 Streptomyces phytophilus
TGACGGCGCGGCAGATCCCCTGTCCTTCCCCTGTGTCGCGCCCTCGCCGGTGCAGCCGGCGAGGAGCAGTGACAACGCGACCGCCCCCGTGCAGACGAGTGCCGTCCCTCTGCGCATCCCTGCGCTCCCTCCCGCCCCCGAGGTCCTCCTCCGAACGTAGGTCAGCATGCCCAGGACCGACCGTACGGCACGCGCGGGGTACGGCGGCACGGTAGCTTGGCTGGTGCTCAACGGGCCGTATCGCGGCGGGATAGCACCCGGTAACGGAGTGTCCTGTTTACCCGGAAAGGCGACCCGTGGTGTTTACTCTAGGCAACTTCGAGCCCGCGGATGGAGGCCCCCGGTGACGACGCGTGGAGTTCTGTTCGTCCACTCTGCCCCGCGGGCGCTCTGCCCGCACATCGAGTGGGCGGTCGCCGGCGTCCTCGGCGGCCGGATCAGTCTCGACTGGATCCCCCAGCCCGCCTCTCCCGGCACGTGGCGCGCGGAGTTCTCCTGGCAGGGCGAGCCCGACACCGCCTCCCGCCTCGCCTCCGCGCTGCGCGGCTGGCACCTGCTGCGCTTCGAGGTCACCGCCGAGCCGTACGCCACCGCAGAAGGCGAGCGCTACAGCTCCACCCCCGACCTCGGCATCTTCCACGCCGTCACCGGCGTGCACGGCGACATCCTCATCCCCGAGGACCGGCTGCGCGCGGCGCTGGCGCGCGCGCAGCGCGGCGAGACGCAGTTGGAGGCGGAGATCGCCAAGCTGCTGGGCAAGCCGTGGGACGACGAGCTGGAACCGTTCCGCTACGCCGGCGAGGGCGCCCCCGTCCGCTGGCTGCACCAGGTGGTCTGACCCCCGCACCAAGCGGTCCGCCCCGGTGGGCCGTCGGGCCCGCCGGGGCGGTGCGTGCGTGCGTACAGGAAGGTGCGGGCAGTGCCGACCCGGCGTCAGACCGAGCGGAACGCCAGCACCACGTTGTGGCCGCCGAAGCCGAACGAGTTGTTCAGCGCCACGATCGGGCCGTCCTTCGGCAGCGGCGTCGCCTCCACGGCGATCAGCTCCGGGTCGACGTCGTCGTCCAGGTCGTCCACGTTGATCGTCGGCGGGGCCACGCGGCGCTCGACCGTCAGCACCGACGCCACCGACTCGATACCGCCGGCGCCGCCCAGCAGATGGCCGGTCATCGACTTCGTACCGGAGACGAGGACGTGCCGCAGCTCGTCGCCGAACACCTTCTCCATGGCCTTGATCTCCGCCACGTCGCCCTGCGGGGTCGACGTCGCGTGCGCGTTGACGTGGACGACCTCGGCGGGCGTCACGTCGTTGTGCGCGAACAGGTTCTCCAGCGCCGCCGCGATCCCGCGCCCGCTCGGCTCCGGCTGCGCGATGTGGTGCGCGTCCGCCGACAGGCCCTGGCCCACCGCCTCGCAGTAGACCTTCGCCCCGCGCCGCCGCGCGTGCTCCGCGGACTCCAGCACCAGCACGCCGGCGCCCTCGCCGAGCACGAAGCCGTCGCGGGCCTTGTCGTACGGGCGGGAGGCGCCCTGCGGGTCGTCGTTGTTCTTCGACATCGCCATCATGTTGGCGAACGCCGCGATGGGCAGCGGGTGGATCGCCGCCTCCGTGCCGCCGGCCACGACGACGTCGGCGCGGCCGGTGCGGATCATCTCCACCGCGTACCCGATCGCCTCCCCGCCGGAGGCGCAGGCGCTGACCGGTGTGTGCACGCCGGCCCGGGCGTTGATCTGGAGGCCGACGTTGGCCGCCGGGCTGTTGGGCATGAGCATCGGCACCGTGTGCGGCGACACGCGCCGGGCGCCCTTGTCCCGGAGGTTGTCGTACTGCTCCAGCAGGGTCGTCACGCCGCCGATGCCGGAGGCGACGACGGCGCCGAGCCGGTCGGGGTCGACCGCGGCGTCCTCGCCCGCCTTGGCGGTGAACCCGGCGTCGGCCCACGCCTCCCGGGTGGCGACCAGCGCGAACTGCGCCGCCCGGTCCAGCTTGCGGGCCTGCGGCCGGGGGATGGTCTCGGTGGGCTCCACCGCGACCTTGCCGGCGAAGTGCACGGGCAGGTCCGCGGCCCACTCGTGGTCCAGTTCCGCGATGCCGGAACGGCCGGCCACCAGGCCGTCCCAGGTGGATGCGCTGTCGCCACCCAGCGGTGTGGTGGCGCCGATTCCGGTGACGACCACGGTGCGATCGGTCGCGTTCACGTCGATGCTCACTCCGAAGGTTGAGGTGTTACTACGGCGCCACCGCGGGCCGCCGCCCGCGCCCGGGGGCGCGGGGGACCAGGTGGCGACAGCGGGCGAGCCGGTCGGTCAGCCCTGGTGCTTGAGGATGTAGTCGGTGGCGTCACCGACGGTCCTGAGCTGCTTGACGTCATCGTCCGGGATCTTGACGTCGAAGCGCTCCTCGGCGGCGACGACGACCTCGACCATGGACAGCGAGTCGACGTCCAGGTCGTCGGTGAACGACTTGTCCAGCTGGACGTCCTCGACCGGGATGCCGGCGATCTCGTTCACGATCTCCGCGAGACCGGCGACGATCTCTTCCTGAGTGGCGGCCATCTTGGGGACTCCTTCTTTCCGTTCCTTGAGGGTTCTTCTCGGTGGGAGTGAGCTTCACGGCGGCCGGGCGCGGCCCGGCCGCGGGTCAGGGGAGGGTCACGACCGTGGCGGCGTAGACCAGTCCGGCCCCGAACCCGATGACGAGGGCGGTGTCCCCGCTCTTCGCCTGCCCGGTCGCCAGCATCCGCTCCATGGCCAGCGGGATGGAGGCGGCCGAGGTGTTGCCGGTGGTCTCGATGTCGCGGGCGACCGCGACATGCTCCGGCAGCTTGAGGGTCTTCACCATCGAGTCGATGATCCGCATGTTGGCCTGGTGCGGGATGAAGACGTCCAGCTCGTCCGGCGTGACGCCGGCGGCGTCCAGGGCTTCCTGGGCGACCTTGGCCATCTCGTAGACCGCCCAGCGGAAGACCGTCTGGCCCTCCTGGGTGAGCGCCGGGAACCGCACGTCGCCCTTGTCGTCCAGGGGCAGTTCCCCCGGGTCGCCGACGCGGAAGCGGTCCCACGTCACGGTCTGCTTGATGGTCTCGTGCTTGTCGCCCTCCGAGCCCCACACCGCGGGGCCGATGCCCGGCTCGTCGGCGGGGCCGACGATGACCGCGCCGGCGCCGTCGCCGAAGAGGAAGGCGGTGGTCCGGTCGGACTTGTCGGTGAGGTCCGAGAGCCGCTCGACGCCGACGACGAGCACGTGCTCCGCGCTGCCCTCCACGATCAGGCCCTTGGCCAGCGTCAGCCCGTACCCGAAGCCGGCGCAGGCGGCGGAGATGTCGAACGCGGCCGGCTTGCCGGCGCCCAGCAGATGCGCGATCTCGGTGGCCACCGACGGCGTCTGCGCGAAGTGCGAGACGGTCGAGATGATCACGGCGTCGATCTGCTCGGCCGTCACGCCCGCCGCCGCGAGCGCCTTGCCGGCGGCCTCGACGGACATCTGCGCGACGGTCTCGTCCGGGCCCGCCCAGTGCCGGGTGGTGATGCCGGAGCGGCTGCGGATCCACTCGTCGGAGGAGTCGATGTACTGCAGGATCTCCTCGTTGGACACGACGCGGGTCGGGCGGTAGCCGCCGACGCCCATGATGCGGGCGTACGGTGCACCCTTGGTGGGGCGGATCTTCGCGGTCATGCGCTCTCCTCCGCGGCCGTGGGGGCGGCCGTCTCTGCGGCCGTCTCGGCGACGGCGGCGCGGGCCTTCTCGATGTCCTCGGGAGTCTTCACCGGCACCGCCCGCACGCCCTTCAGGGCGCGCTTGGCGAGTCCGGTGAGCGTGCCGCCCGGAGCGGCCTCCACCAGTGCGGTCGCGCCGTGTGCCGCGAAGGTCTCCATGCAGGCGTCCCAGCGCACCGGGCTGGCGACCTGGGCGACCAGGCGCTCGACGATGTCGGTGCCCGTCGCGACGACGCTGCCGTCGCCGTTGGACACGTACGGAATCCGCGGGTCGGCGGGGGTGAGGCGGGCGGTCTCCGCGGCCAGCGCGGCCACCGCGGGCTTCATGTGCTCGGTGTGGAAGGCGCCGGCGACCTTCAGCGGCATGACGCGCCGCGCCCCCTCGGGCTTGTCGGCGGCCAGCTCCGCGAGCTGCGCGGCGGTGCCGGCGGCGACGATCTGGCCGGCGCCGTTGACGTTGGCGGGGGTCAGGCCCAGGCGGTCCAGGTGCGCGAGCACCGTGTCCTGCTCGCCGCCGAGGATCGCGGCCATGCCGGTCTCGGTGACGGCGGCGGCCTTCGCCATGGCCAGGCCCCTGGCCCGGACCAGCGCGATGGCCTCCTCGTCGGTGATCACCCCGGCGAGCGCCGCGGCGGTCAGCTCGCCGACGCTGTGGCCGGCGACCATGCCGACCTGCCGGCGCAGCGGCCCGGGGCCCTCGAAGAGCGCGTACGCGCTGACGAGGCCGGCGGCGACCAGCAGCGGCTGCGCCACCGCGGTGTCGCGGATCTCGTCCTCGTCCGCCTCGGTGCCGGCGCGGACCAGGTCGAGCCCGGCGACGTCCGACCAGGCCGACAGCCGCTCGGCGACGCCGGGCAGGTCGAGCCAGGGGGTGAGGAAGCCGGGCGACTGGGCGCCCTGGCCGGGAGCTGCGAGTACGAGCACCCTTCAACCTTCTCTTGTCGGGGGTGTCCCCCGCCCGTGGGGACGGGGACGAAGAACACCGGAGGGATTTGTTGAGTCCGAACAAATTACTAGGGCTGGGGTTCCGCATCCGTCAGTCGGCCCAGGATCAGCGCGATACGCAGAGTAAACGCCGAACGGACATCGGACGGGGACCAGCCCGTGACATCGGTCACACGTCGCAGCCGGTAGCGAACGGTGTTGGGGTGAACGAACAACATCCGCGCGGCGCCTTCGAGGCTGGACGCCTGCTCCAGATACACGCTCAGCGTCTCCAGGAGCGCCGAGCCGGCCTCCGCGAGAGGACTGTAGATCTCCTCCACCAGCTGCTCGCGCGCCGCCGGATCCCCCGCGATCGCGCGCTCCGGCAGCAGATCGTCCGCCAGCACCGGCCGCGGCGCGTCCTCCCAGGCCGAGCACGCCTTCAGCCCGGCCG
>NZ_JACBXC010000362.1 GCF_013870535.1 Streptomyces phytophilus
TCGGCGGCCACGGCGTGGTCGGGGTGCTGCGCGGCTCGCGCCCGGGGCGGACCGTGGCGTACCGCGCGGACATGGACGCGGTGCCGCCCGGCGACATCGTCGGTGGCGGCACGGCGACGGCCCACCTGTGCGGGCACGACCTGCACACCACGGTGGGCATCGGCGCCGCACAGGTTCTGGCCCGGCTGCGGCGGCACCTGCGTGGCACGGTGGTCTTCGTCTTCCAGCCCGCCGAAGAGAGGCTGGCGGGGGCGAGCGCGATGATCGAGGCGGGCGTGCTGGACAGACCCCGGGTCGAGGAGATCCACGCCCTGCACTGCGGGCCGTTCCCGGTGGGCAAATTGGCGGTGACACCGGGGTACGGGTTGCCGGGACAGGACCGTGGCCGGGTGACGCTGTCGGGGCCCGACGCGGCCGGTGCCGCGCAGCGGCTGGCCGCGGAGATCGGCGCGCTCGCCACCGTGACGCCGCCGCAGACGACGGCGGACGTGGCGCAGCAGGTCGTCGACCTCCAGACGCCGAACGGTCCGCTGGCCCGGTTCGTCGCCGCCCGGGCAAGGGTCGAGGGGGCCACGGTGGGCTTCGCGTCGCGCTGCTGGCCGGAGGAGCGGTACGTGGGGGTACGGGCGGACATCCGCCGGCTGGCCGCGTCGTACCCGGGGGCCGAGGTGAGCTTCGAGCCCGGCCCGTTCCCCGCCATGGTCTGCCCGGAGCCCGACGCCCACCGGCTGACCCGCCACCTCTACCGCACCCTCGGCCGAGACGCGGTCACCCGCCTGCACGCCGTCTTCCCCTTCAACGGCGAGGACTTCGCCCTCTTCCTGGACCGGATCCCGGGCACGTACACCTTCCTCGGCGTCCACACCCCCGGCACGCCCATCACGGCGGGCTACCCGCACTACCCCGACTTCACCCCGGACGAACGCGCCATCGGCACCGGCGTACGAGCGATGGCGGGCTGGCTGGCGGAACGCGCCGGAAGCCCGCGGCGCGCCACCTAGTGTCCTGAGACAACACCAACACCAACGGTTTCGGACCGGACATCACCCAACCCGCAACCACCGATGAACTAACGACTCAGGACACTAGGTGTGCAACCCGCCTAAGGACACAGGCGGCTTGTGCACCTCAGTTTCCGTCGACAGGTTTCCGGGCGGGCCGCAACCCGTTGATGTCACCGGCGCGAAAACGCCCCCTCCGTGGTCTTCGGAGGGGGCGTATGCCCTGGTCAGAGGAGGTGGCTGGGGCCGGGGTCGAACCGGCGACCTTCCGCTTTTCAGGCGGACGCTCGTACCAACTGAGCTACCCAGCCGGGTGACCCTCAAGGCGAGCCTTGAGGGTGGCGGTCCTGACGGGATTTGAACCCGCGGCCTCCACCTTGACAGGGTGGCGAGCACTCCAAACTGCTCCACAGGACCAGGCTTGTGCGAGACCCAGTCTCGCACAGAGTGATGCGTGATCCCTACCGGGATTCTCCGTCGTCGGCTACGGGCCGTGACGTCGCTGGATCAGCGTAGCAGAACCCCCGCCTGGTCCCCTAAACGAAGTGGCGGGGTCCTAGGGCCTGTCGTTTGGGTCCCGCCGCGAGCCCGGCGAAGGTCCAAACGACAGACCCTAGAGCCCGAAGAGGCGGGCCGCGTTGTCGTGGCAGACCGCGCGGAGCCAGGCGTCGTCCTGGTCCTGTGTCGTCAGCGCGTCCAGGGCGTCCGCGTACGGGTACGGGGTGTTCGGGAAGTCCGTGCCCAGGAGGATGCGGTCCCGGAGGGCTGCCAGGCGGGGGCGGGCGCGGGGTGGGAACGGGGCGGCGGATTCGGAGAAGGCGGTGAACGCCATCGTCGTGTCGAGCATGACGTCCTCGTGGCGCTCCGCCAGCGTCAGGAAGTCCTCGTACTCCGGCATCCCGAGGTGCGCCACGACCAGCCGCAGCCGCGGGTGCCGCTTCAGCAGGGCCGCGATCGGGGCCGGGCCCGTGTGGGGGCCCGGGACGGGGCCGGAGCCGCAGTGGGTGACGACCGGGAGGGCGGCGTCCGCGAGGAGGGACCAGACCTCGTCGAGCACCGGGTCGTTCGGGTCGTACGCGCCGACCTGGAGGTGGCACTTGAAGACCCGCGCGCCCTGTCCCACCGCCCGCCGCACGTCGTCGGCCGCCGACGGCTCCGCGAAGAACGTCGCCGTGTGCAGGCAGTCCGGGGTGCGGGCGGCGAAGCCGGCGGACCAGTCGTTGAGCCACCGCGCCATGCCCGGCTTGTGCGGGTACAGCATCGACGTGAACGCGCGTACCCCGAAGCCGCGCAGCAGCGCCACCCGCTCGGCCTCCTCCTGCCGGTACGCGATCGGCCACGGGCGGCCGACCAGCGGCCCGGCCGCGTCGAAGTACGCCCACACCTTCGCCAGCACCTGCCGCGGCATGAAGTGGGTGTGCACGTCGATCAGATGGCCGAGGCCGAGCGCGCGGCGGAACCCCGCCACCCGGTCCCGTTCGGCATCCGTGTCCCGTTCGGCATCCGTGCTGGTCACAGGCCCTGTCTCCCGGTCGGCTCACGTCGGGTCGGCGACGTGCCTCCGTCGATCTTCCAGCAGCCGGGGGCCCTCCGTAAGCCGTGCCGGTGAGGAGAGACCAACGACTCACCCCGGGCGCCGTCGCGGTTCTCGGTGTGCGGGTCCGTCTCCCGCCCCGCCCGGAGGGGACTTAAGTTGCAAAGCGCCACACTTTTCCCTCTGAAGCATAAAATGTGGACAATGCGTACCGACGAGGTCCTGTCCGGGCTGGGTACGGGCATCTGGCGCTGGGCGGCGCACACCGATCGGGTGGTGCTGGACGCGCAGGCCGCCCGGCTGCTCGGGCTGCCGCCCGTGCAGGTCACCGTCCATGCCGCCGCGGTACGCGCCCGCCTGCACGGCGTCGACTTCATCGAGCTCAACGGCATCCTCGACCTCGCCCTCGCCGAGGGCACCCTCGCCGAGGGCCGGCTGCGCGTCGTCGACATCCAGGGCGACGTCGTACGGGTGCTGCGCTGCCGGATGCGGGCGCTGGAGTCGCTGCCGGGGGAGCAGACCGACATCGTCGGGACCGTCCAGGAGGTCATCGACGCGCCCGCGGGGCCCGGTGACGGGCCGCGGGGGACCAGCGACTGGCGGCTGTCGCGGGAGGCGTTCCTGCTCTCCGCCGGGCGGGCGCTCGCCGAGGCGCGCTCCACCGACCAGGTGCTGCGGGTGGCGGCGTCGCTGTCGATGCCGGGGTTCTCGCCGGACGGCATGGGGGTCTTCGCGGTCGAGGGCGACGACCTCGTCCTCATCGGCCAGCAGGGCTACCAGAGCGAGGAGGCCGAGCCCTTCAGCGTCATCCCCCTGGACGCGGACTTCCCCTCCGCGGAGGCGGCGCGCACCTCCCGGGCCGTGTACATCGCCGGCCGCGAGGAGTACCAGCGCCGCTTCCCCGAGGCGTGGCGTCTGGCGCAGGCCGTGCCGCGCGGGTCGTGGGCGTTCCTGCCGCTGATGGCGGAGGGGCGGACGGTCGGGGCGTGGATGGCGGCGTTCGAGGACGTGGTGCCGTTCACGCCGGACGAGCGGTCGGTGCTGACGACGGTGGCGCGGATGCTGGGGCAGGCGCTGTCGGACGCGCACGTGCACGAGTCGGAGCGGGAGCTGGCCGAAGGGCTGCAGCGCAGCATGATGCCGGCGGTCGCGCGCGTCCCCGGCTTCGACGTGGTGGCGCGGTACGTCCCCTCCGGCGGCGGGCTCCAGATCGGCGGCGACTGGTACGACGTCTTCGCGCTGCCCTCCGGGCAGACGGCCCTGGTCATCGGGGACGTGCAGGGGCACGACGTACGGGCCGCGGGGCTGATGAGCCAGCTGCGCATCGCCATCCGCGCGTACGCCTCCGAGGGCCACAGTCCGGACGCCGTGCTGAGCCGCGCCTCGGCCTTCCTCGACCGGCTCAACGAGCGGCAGGTCGACGACCCCGCCGACGCCCGCTTCGCCACCTGCCTGTACCTCCAGGCCGACCCGTCGACCGGGACGCTGACCGTGGCCCGCGCCGGCCACCTGGACCCCGCGGTGGCGCTGCCCGACGGCACGATGATCATCCACCCCAGCGAGGGCGGCCTGCCGCTCGGCATCGAGGCCGACCAGGTGTACCCCGTCTCCGAGCACAAGATCGACCCGGACGAGACCATGCTCCTGTGCACCGACGGCCTGGTCGAGACCGGCGGCCACGACCTGTACAGCGGGCAGGCCCGGCTCGGCGCCGCGTTCGCGGCGACGCTCGGCGCGGGCCTTGAGACGGTGGCGGACGCGATCGTGGACACGGTCACGGGGTCCGGTTCGTACGCCACCCGAGGGCCGCACTCCGGGCGCAGCCAGGACGACATCGCGTTCGTCCTGCTCCGCACCGCGGGCGCGACGCGGCTCGCGCACCCGGAGTCGGAGCGGCACATGTACCTGGCCGTGCCGCAGTCCGAGCAGCAGCGCATCTCCGACGCCCGGCACCAGCTGCGCGGCCTGCTCTACGACTGGGCGACGGCGGACCAGATCGACGCGGCGGAGCTGGCGCTCTCGGAGATGATCGCGAACGTCATGACCCACACGGACAGCACCGCCAACGTCCTGGCGGATCTGACGGGGCCGCCGGGGCGGCGCGTGCTGCGCATGACGATCGCCGACGCGGACGGCAACCTCCCGCACCGCCGGCACCCGGGCGAGATGGCGTCGTCGGGCCGCGGGGTGCTGCTGCTCCAGGAGTTGTGCGACGGCTGGGGCGTGGAGCCGCGCGGGGACGGCAAGGCGATCTGGGCCGAGTTCCGCGAGCACGAGGAGCAGTGACCCGTACGGCCCGCAACGGCCGCACGCGCGGCAGTACTTGTTGCCCCTGAACAAAAGTTCCCGCTGAACAAACTCTTGTTCCAGCCTCCTGAGCTGCGCTCCTGACGGTCCGCCCGGTAAATCCGCTAAACGGATGGAACTGTTCCGTGCCGATTGGCGGATCATTGGGTGAAGGAGGGGTGGGGGCGCCAGTGACTCCTGACCCCTTGAGGCACAGGGAGGGGTTCAGTGCGCAAACACATGAAGAGGGCGGGAACCGCCGCCTTAGC
>NZ_JACBXC010000363.1 GCF_013870535.1 Streptomyces phytophilus
TACTCGGCGTCCAAGCACGGCGTGGTCGGCTTCACCAAGGCGCTCGGCAACGAACTGGCTCCGACCGGGAACGGAGCCTTCGACGCGGCGATGGCGGTCAGCACCGTGCACCACTGGCCGGACCCGGTGGCGGGGCTGCGCGAGATGCGGCGCGTGGCGCGGCGGGTGGTGGTGTTCACGTACGACGCCTGCGACCCGGGGCGGCGCGAGCGGTTCTGGCTCACCCGGGACTACCTGCCGGAGTTCGCGGGCCTCCTCACCGACTGGCCGTCGCTGGCCGATCTGACCCGCGCGATCGACGGCCGCGCGGAGCCGGTGCTGATCCCGTGGGACTGCGCGGACGGCTTCTTCGAGGCGCACTGGCGCCGCCCCGAGGCGTACCTGGAGGAGCACGTGCGCCGCGCGGTGTCGGTGTGGACCCGCGTGGGTCCCGAGGCGGAGCGGCGGGCGGTGACCGCCCTCGGCGACGACGTCGCGTCGGGCCGCTGGGCGGAACGCAACCGCGACCTGCTGGCCCTGGACGCCGCGGAACTGGGCCTGCGCCTCCTCATCGCCTGACGGCCGTGCCGCCGCAGGTGCGAAGTCGCCCCCGCCGCCTACTCCCCCTCCAGCATCCTCAGCACCCAGTCCGGCATCACGTCGGACTCGCTGATCGGCGGCCCGAACTCGAACCCGTGCCGCCCCTCGTGGTCCTTCGGCAGGGCGCAGCACTCCGAGGAGACCGACCCTTCGAGGAACGTCTCCGGGCACGAGGGCAGCGCGGCGATCTCCCGCCCGGGCCCGTACTCGTCGCCCTCGGGCCAGCGGGCCCAGACCGTACGGGCCGGCAGGTCGTCCGTGGCGCGGGCGCCGACCGCCAGGGTGCAGTGCGGGCCCGCGTGGCCCTTCTCCAACTCGCACCACAGCGCAGGCTCCACCCGGAGACCGCCGTCCGAGATCGCGTTCAGCTCGGCGATCTCCGACTCCAGGAACAGCACCTTGCCGGGGCACGAGACCTGATATATGGACATGCCGCCAGCGTCGTACAGCCGGCGGCCGGCGGGGCGGAATTCGCCGAGGTTCCCCCGATCGTGCACTGCGGCCCTGGTCGAACCGGGTTGCCACGGGCAGGTCCGGCCGGTTAGGAAGCAGGCATGCTACGAGGCACGAAGGTCGGGCTCAGAGCCCGGCACGCGGACGACATCCCGGTTCTGATGGCCGACCTGTACGACGACGCCGTCGCCGGCTCCCGGGCCCAGGCCGCGCCGTGGCGGCCGATCGCCGCCGACTCCAAGGACAACCCGCTGCTGGTCGACGACAAGGCGGAGGGGAACGTCCCGTTCTCCGTCGTGGAGCTGGACGGCGGCGCGCTCGTCGGCACGGCGTCCCTGTGGGGCATCGACAACCACCACCGGTCCGCGCACGTCGGGCTGGGGCTCATGCCGCATGCGCGCGGCAAGGGCTACGGCAGCGACATCGTCGGCGCCCTCTGCCACTACGGCTTCGTCGTCCGCGGGCTGAACCGGCTGCAGATCGAGACGCTGGCGGACAACACCGCCATGCTGCGCGCCGCCGAGCGCAACGGCTTCGCACGCGAGGGCGTGCTGCGCTCGGCGGCGTGGGTACTGGGCGAGTTCCTGGACGAGGCGCTGCTCGGGCTGCTCGCCGCCGACTGGCGGCCCGGTACGGCCTTGGAGTCCTAGGGCGGTCGCGGGCCGGCAGGCGCCCGCCGGGTGGGCGGCCGTGGGGGTCCGTCCGGTCGAGCTGTTACGGTGGGGCCATGGCTTTCCTCTTCTTCGTCTGAGTCCGGGCACGGCCCTAGATGCCGTTTCTGCTGCCCGTAGACCCTTCGTATGCCCAGGGAAAGCCCTATGCGCGAGCGCGCTCATACCGCCTTGCCCACCGCCGTCCCCGCCGTGGCGCAGCTGTCCGTCAGGTCCGTCACCAAGTCGTACGGCACCCGGACCATCCTCGACCAGGTCTCCTTCACCGTCCGGCCGGGCGAGAAGGCCGCCGTCATCGGTGAGAACGGCTCCGGCAAGTCCACGTTGCTGCGGCTGCTCGCCGCTGCCGAGATGCCGGACGCCGGGGAGGTCGCCGTCCGCTTCCCCGGCGGAACCGGCCACCTCGCCCAGACCCTCGGCCTCGACGCGGACCGCACCGTGCAGGACGCCGTCGACCTTGCTCTGATCGAACTTCGCGACATGGAGCGGCGGCTCCGTGCGGCAGAGGAGTCCCTCGCCGACGCGTCGGACGGGGAGCTCGCCGCGTACGGCGAGCTGCTGACCGCCTACGGGGAACGCGGCGGCTACGAGGCGGACGCCCGTGTCGATGCCGCCATGCACGGGCTCGGGCTGGCCCGGATCACCCGGGAGCGCCTGCTCGGCTCGCTGTCCGGCGGCGAGCAGTCGCGCCTCGCGCTCGCCTGCGTCCTGGCCGCCGCCCCCGAACTGCTGCTCCTGGACGAGCCGACGAACCACCTCGACGCGGCCGCCGTGCGCTGGCTGGAGGAGCAGCTGCGCGCACACCGCGGCACCGTCGTCGCGGTCACCCACGACCGCGGCTTCCTGGAGCGCATCGCCACCACGATCCTTGAGGTCGACCGCGACGAGTGCACCGTGCGCCGGTACGGCGACGGGTGGGCCGGCTACCGGGCCGCGAAGGCCGCCGCCCGGCGTGGAGCGGAGCAGCGGTACGCGGACTGGGTCGAGGAGGTGGCCCGCACGGAGGAGCTGCTGGAGGCCGCCGGCAGGCGGCTGGCCGGCACCGGCCGCGACCCGAAGCAGGGCTTCGGCAAGCACCGCCGCTCCAGCGAGGCGAAGCTCGGCGGGCAGGTGCGCTCGGTGCGCGAGC
The DNA here is from genome assembly GCF_013870535.1 of Streptomyces phytophilus. Classification (GTDB taxonomy): domain Bacteria; phylum Actinomycetota; class Actinomycetes; order Streptomycetales; family Streptomycetaceae; genus Streptomyces; species Streptomyces phytophilus. Next base: position 2,833 of record NZ_JACBXC010000363.1, read on the forward strand.
GCCTGGACCGGCTGCGGCGCAACCCGGTGGCGAAGCCGCCGGTGCCGCTGAGGTTCACGACGGCGCCGGCGCCGGCGGCCGGCGGCCCGGCCCGGGGCACCCTCGCCTCCCTCGACGGCGTACAGGTCGGGGAACGGCTGCGCCTGGACGGGCTCCTGGCGATCGAGCCCGGACAGCGGCTGCTGGTCACGGGCGAGAACGGCGCGGGCAAGACGACGCTGCTTCGCGTCCTGGCGGGCGACCTGGAGCCGGACGCGGGCACGGCGCGCCGCCCCGCCCGGATCGTCTACCTCGCCCAGGAACTGCCCGCGCGCGCCACGCGGCTGCCGCTGCTCGCCGCGTTCGCCGCCGGGCGGCCCGGGCCGCCGGACGAGTACACCGAACAGCTCCTGTCCCTGGGCCTGTTCCGCGAACAGGATCTGCACGTCCCGGTCGCCGCACTGTCCGTGGGGCAAAGGCGGCGGCTGCAGATCGCGACCCTGGTGACCCGGCCCGCGGACCTCCTCGTCCTCGACGAGCCGACCAACCACATCGCCCTCGACCTGGTCGAGGACCTCCAGGCGGCACTCGCGGCGTACCCGGGGGCGGTGGTCGCGGTCTCGCACGACCGCGACTTCCGTGCGCGCTTCGAAGCCCGGCGGCTGGAACTGCAGGCCGGCCGCAGGCGCTGACCCGGTCCGGCCCGCCCGCCGGCCCCGCCCCGCATCGCCCGGCATCCGTCCATCCACGGGAACAAGGGATCCATGACCACCTTCCTGACACCACGGCAGCACGCCGACCGCACCGCCGCCACCGTCGAGGCGGCCGTCGCGGCCGGGCGCGGGCTGGGCCTGACCGTCACCGGGCCCGCGGTGCTCCACGACGTCTTCTCGGTCGTCGTCCACCTGGCCCCCTCGCCGGTCGTGGCCCGGATTCCCACCGTCCTGCCCCGCCCGGACGACCTGGCCGCCCTCGCGCGCCGCCAGCAGGACGAGCTGGACGTCACGCGGTGGCTGGCCGACCGGGGAGTCCCGGTGATCGCGCCCAGCCCGCTCGTGCCGCGCGAGCCCGTGCAACGCGGCGGGTTCTCGATGACGTTCTGGCCGTTCGTCGAGGGGGCCCGGGACCGGGAACCCGACTACGGGGCGAACGCCGAGAGCGTCGCCGACCTGCACGCGGCGCTGCGCGCCTACCCGGGCCGCCGCCTGGAGTTCCTGTCCGCGGCCGACCCGCGGTTCATCGCGGACGGCCTCGCCCTGCTCGGCGGGCATCCCGACCTGATCGGAGCCGCCGAGCTGGACCGGGCCCGCCGCGAATGGCGGCTCCTCGAACCCCTCGTACGCTCGCGCAGCGCCTTCGAGGCCCGGTTCCCCGGCGCCGGCCTCCAGCCCATCCACGGCGACTCCCCGCCCGCGAACATCTTCAACGCGGTCGACGGCGACCTCTACGCCGACTTCGAACTGGTCACGCTGGGGCCCGTCGAGTGGGACCTGGCCGCACTCGGGCCCGAGCACGAAGCCGCCTACGACCGCGGCGCGCGGCGCAACGGCACGAGGCCGCTCGACGGGGAGGTCCTCGCCTTCGTCAACGCCCTGGGCATGCTGCGGGTCATCGCCACCCTCACCCTGGTCCCGCAGCTTCCCGAACTGATGGAGTACCTCAAGCCCGCGGTCGACGACTGGCAGACGAGGCCCTTCGCCGGCGGCGTGAGCCTCTGATGCCGGGGACGCGGGCCAACACCCCTGATCCGCCGCCGTCCTACGGATAGTGCGCAACACGACAAGCAGGCCGCGGCGGAGGCGGGCGTGATCCCCCGCCTCCGCGCGGCCGGTGTCCGGGCCGGGACACCGGGGCCGGCGCCGCGGAACGGGTGGTCCCGGGCCGCCGGCGGATCGGCCGATCGTTGGTACGACGCGCGAGCCGCGGGGGTCCGCCACCCCGTTCCTTTGGCATGCTGCACACATGTCGACGCCGCCCCTGCGCCCGGGTGTCTCCCCTGGTGGTCCCGCCGGTGTGTCCGTTTCGCCGGACGGCGGCCTGCGGCTGCGCGCGCGCCGGGTGAGCCGGGACGTGCGCGGGGCGGGCCGGGTGCTGCGCGGGGTGTCGCTCGACGTCGCCCCCGGGACCCTCACCGTGATCGCCGGGAGCAGCGGGGCCGGCAAGACGGTCCTGCTGCAGACGCTGGCGGGGCTGAGCGCGCCGAGCGAGGGCGAGGTGCGCCACGACGGGGTGCCGCCGGGCCCGCCGGGGCCGGAGTTCGGGTACGTGCCGCAGGA
>NZ_JACBXC010000364.1 GCF_013870535.1 Streptomyces phytophilus
TCGGGTACGGAGTCGAGGTGGGAGCCGGTGACGACGGCGCCGCCGGCGGCGGGGTCGCCGAGCCAGGCCCACTGGTTGCCGTTGCGGTCGGTCTCGTACGCGAGCCCGCGCGCCTCGGCCTGTGCCCGGAACCAGGCCCGGCAGTCGGCGTCGGCGGCCGTCCACGCGAACCTGCGGTAGCCGCCGGAGGGCGCGTACCGCCCGAGGGGGCGCAGCTCGCGCCACATCTCCTGGAACGGGGCGGGGCTCACGGCGCGGGGTCGCCTTCCCGCATCGGTACGCGCACGCCCTGCTCCGCCGCGATCTCCTCGGCCCGCTCGTAGCCCGCGTCGACGTGCCGGATGACGCCCATGCCCGGGTCGTTGGTCAGCACCCGGCGGATCTTCTCGCCCGCGAGCACCGTGCCGTCGGCGACCGTGACCTGGCCGGCGTGCAGCGAGCGGCCCATGCCGACGCCGCCGCCGTGGTGGATGGAGACCCAGGACGCGCCGGAGGCGACGTTGACCATGGCGTTGAGCAGCGGCCAGTCGGCGATGGCGTCGGAGCCGTCGCGCATGGCCTCGGTCTCGCGGTACGGGGACGCCACCGAGCCGCAGTCGAGGTGGTCGCGGCCGATGGCGAGCGGGGCGGCCAGTTCGCCGCTCGCCACCATGTCGTTGAACCGCTCGCCGGCCCGGTCGCGCTCGCCGTAGCCGAGCCAGCAGATGCGGGCGGGCAGGCCCTGGAAGTGCACGCGCTCGCCGGCCAGCCGGATCCAGCGGGCCAGCGACTCGTTCTCGGGGAAGAGGTCCAGGATGGCCCGGTCGGTGGCGGCGATGTCCCGGGGGTCGCCGGAGAGCGCGGCCCAGCGGAAGGGGCCTTTGCCCTCGCTGAACAGGGGGCGGATGTAGGCGGGTACGAAGCCGGGGAAGTCGAAGGCGCGCGCGTAGCCGGCGAGCCTGGCCTCGCCGCGGAGGGAGTTGCCGTAGTCGAAGACCTCGGCGCCGGCGTCCTGGAAGCCCACCATGGCCTCGACATGCCGGGCCATCGACTCGCGGGCGCGGGCGGTGAAGTCGGCGGGCTTCTCGGCGGCGTACGCGGCCATGTCGGCGAAGTCGACGCCGAGGGGGAGGTACGCGAGCGGGTCGTGGGCGGAGGTCTGGTCCGTGACGATGTCGATCGGCGCCCCCTCCGCGAGCAGCCGCGGCACCGCTTCGGCGGCGTTGCCGAGGACGCCGACGGACAGCGGGCGGCGGGCTTCGCGGGCCTCGGTGGCCAGGCGCAGGGCGTGTGCGAGGCTGTCGGCCTTCGCGTCGAGGTAGCCGTGTTCCAGGCGGCGTTCGATGCGGGAGGGGTCGCACTCGATGCACAGGGCGACGCCGCCGTTCATGGTGACGGCGAGCGGCTGGGCGCCGCCCATGCCGCCGAGCCCCGCGGTCAGGGTGATGGTCCCGGCGAGGGTGCCGCCGCTGTGCTTGTTCTCACGGCCGAGCTTCGCGGCGACGGCGGCGAAGGTCTCGTACGTGCCCTGGAGGATGCCCTGCGTGCCGATGTAGATCCACGAACCGGCGGTCATCTGGCCGTACATGGTCAGCCCGAGGGCCTCCAGCCTGCGGAACTCCTCCCAGGTGGCCCAGTCGCCGACGAGGTTGCTGTTGGCGATGAGGACGCGGGGCGCCCACTCGTGGGTCTGCATGACGCCGACGGGGCGGCCGGACTGGACCAGCATGGTCTCGTCCGGGCCGAGGGTCGTGAGCGTACGCACCATGGCGTCGAAGGAGTCCCAGTCGCGGGCGGCCTTGCCGGTGCCGCCGTAGACGACGAGCTTGTCGGGGTGCTCGGCGACCTCCGGGTCGAGGTTGTTCTGCAGCATCCGCAGGGCGGCTTCCTGCTGCCAGCCGCGGGCGCTGGGCTGGTTGCCGCGCGGCGCCCGCACGGGTCGGGGTCCTGCCATGCCTGCCTCCTGGCGCGCTCGACCTCTCTGAATGGAGAGAAACACATCCTGGCGCGACTGAATTACCCTAGTCAAGACTGCCTCGCGTCCGACACTTGGACGCCGTACGACAGCATTTGCGGACGGATGATTGGATGCCGCCATGCCTGACGACGAGCCCGTTCCCGTGCCGCAGAACGTCCCGCTCGCCGCCCGCCGCGACCTGGCGGTGCGCGCGGCGCTGGCCGAGGGGCTGGTGTCCGACGCCGAGCCGGTGGTGGGGCTGCTGGACGTCGCGGGCATCCGGGAGTCGGCGGCCGCCCTGCGGGCCGCGTTCGACGAGGTGGTCGCGCCGGGGACGCCGGTGCTGCACTCCTTCGCCGTCAAGGCCGCGGCCCTGGTGCCGGTGCTGCGGCTGCTCGCCGCCGAGGGCCTGGGCGCGGAGGTGGCCAGCCCCGGCGAGCTGGAACTGGCCCGCGCGGCGGACGTGCCCCCGGAGCGGACCGTGCTCGACTCCCCCGCCAAGACCGCCGCCGAGCTGCGCGGCGCGCTGGCCCTGGGCATCACCGTCAACGCCGACAACCCCGGGGAGCTGGCCCGCATCGACGGCCTGGTCGGCTCGGCGCCGACCCGCTCGGTGATCGGCGTACGGATCAACCCGCAGGTCGGCGGCGGCAGCATCGGCGCGATGAGCACGGCGACGGCCACGTCGAAGTTCGGCGTGACGCTCCAGGACGAGGGCGCCCGCGACTGGCTCGTCCGCGCCTACGCGGACCGCCCCTGGCTGACCGCCCTGCACACCCACACCGGCTCGCAGGGCGTGCCGCTGCCGCTGATGGCGGCGGGGGTGCGGGCGGCGTACGAACTGGCGGAGGAGATCAACGCGGCCGCCGGCCGCCGGCAGGTCACCACCCTGGACATCGGCGGTGGGCTCCCAGTCAACTTCGACTCCGACGAGGTCACGCCCGCCTTCCAGGACTACGCACGCCTCCTGCGGGCCGAGATCCCGGGCCTGTTCGACGGCCGCTACGCGCTGGTCACGGAGTTCGGCCGCTCGCTGCTGGCGAAGAACGGCCTGGTGCTGGCCCGCGTCGAGTACGCCAAGTCCGCCGGCGGCCGCCCCATCGCGGTCACCCACGCGGGCGTCCAGGTCGCCGTACGCACCGTCTTCACCCCGGAGTCGTGGCCCCTGCGGGTGGCGGCGTACGACGCGCAGGGCCGCCCGAAGACGGGCCCCCGGGTCGCCCAGGACGTGGCGGGCCCGTGCTGCTTCGCCGGCGACCTGGTGGCCCGCGCCCGCGAACTCCCCCCGCTGGCGGCGGGCGACCACGTGGCACTCCTGGACACGGGCGCGTACTACTTCTCCAACCCCTTCTCCTACAACAGCCTCCCCCGCCCGGCCGTCCACGGCTTCACGACGGACGCCACCGGGGTCCGCTTCGCCACGGTCAGAACGGCCCAGACCCTCCCGGAGATCGTCCAGGAATCCGGCGGCGCCCACAGCGCGTCCCTGACCGCGCTGACCTGATCCGGCCGCCCGCAGGGCGGGTTCGACCGGTCACCCTCCGACGCCCCCTGATGTAAGGGGCGGAGGTAAGGGGTTGGCGTAAGGGGCTCGTGGGCATTGGCAGGGGCATGCTGAATTCCACGGAAGCGGGCGGCCCGCCACCCTCCGACGGCGGTACGCCGCTGAAGCGGGCCATCGGGCCCAAGTTGCTGCTGCTCTTCGTCGTCGGCGACATCCTCGGCACCGGTATCTACGCCAATACCGGTGCCGTCGCCGGGCGGATCGGCGGGGCGTTGTGGCTGCCGTTCGTGATCGGGTTCGTGGTGGCGATGCTCACCGCCGCCTCGTACGTCGAGCTGGTCGGCAAGTACCCGCGGGCCGCGGGGGCGGCGCTGTACACGCAGAAGGCGTTCCGGGTGCCGTTCCTGACGTTCATCGTCGCGTTCATGGTGATGTGCTCGGGGCTGTCGTCCGCGAGCGCCGCCGCGCGGGCGTTCAGCGGGGACTACCTCCAGGAGTTCGTCGACATCTCGCCGACGCTCATCGCCATCCTGTTCATCGTCGTGCTCTCCTCGCTCAACCTGCGCGGCGTCTCCGAGTCGGTGAAGACGAACGTCGTGCTGACCGTCGTCGAAGTGACCGGGCTGCTCGTCATCCTCGGCATCGGCGTCGCCGCCGTGCTGACCGGTGAGGGCGAGCCGTCGCGGCTGACGGAGTTCGACACCGGCGGGACCGGCTACGCCGTGCTCACCGGGGTGCTCGGGGCGACCGCCCTGGGGTTCTTCGCCTTCGTGGGGTTCGAGGACTCGGTCAACATGGCGGAGGAGACCAAGGACCCGGTACGGAACTTCCCGCGGGCGATCTTCCTCGGGGTGGCCATCACCGGCACGATCTACGTCCTCGTCGCGCTCGTCTCCTCGCTGATGGTCGACCACGAGCGGCTGGCCGGGTCCAGCGGGCCGCTGCTGCTGGTCGTGGACGAGAGCGGCGTGGACTTCCCCGCGAAGCTGTTCGCGCTCATCGCGCTCTTCGCGGTGTCCAACTCGGCGCTGATCAACATCATGATGGCCTCCCGGCTCTGCTACGGCCTCGCCAACGAGCGCGTGCTGCCGCGCGGCATGGCGCGCGTGCTGCCGGGGCGGCGGACGCCCGTGGTCGGGATCGTCTTCGTCACCGTGCTGGCGATCGGGCTGGTGTCGACCGGCGAGATCGAGGGGCTGGGCGACACCACCTCGTTCCTGCTGCTGTGCGTCTTCGCCGTCGTCAACGTGGCCGTGCTCGTGCTGCGCCGCGACCCGGTGGAGCACAAGCACTTCCGCGCGCCGACGTGGATACCCGTGCTGGGCGCCGCCACCGCCGGCATCCTGGCCAGCCCGCTGTCGGACCGGCCCGCGGACGTCTACATCCGGGCCGGCGTGCTGCTGGCCATCGGGATCGGGCTGTGGGTCGTCAACCAGGCCGCCCTGCGGGCGCCCGGGCAGAAGTGAGGCTCAGGGCCACAGCATGCGCTTCGTCCACCCGGGTGGCGCCGACTCGTATACGAGCCGGGTGTGGCGCCGCGCCTTGTCGCCCTGCCAGAACTCCACCGTCCGCGGCCGCACCGCGTACAGCGTCCACCCCGGCGCCACCAGCCCCGGGTCCGCCTCGACCCGCGCCAGCGACT
>NZ_JACBXC010000365.1 GCF_013870535.1 Streptomyces phytophilus
CGCGACCCGGTAGCCGAGCTCCGCGGCCCCGTCCTCGATGTCCATGAGGTTGAACCTGCCGAGCACCGGGCCGTCCGCGTCGACGAGGACGTGGAACGCGCAGATGCCCGCCTCCTGCTCCGCCATCAGGGCGTCGAACCGGTCGGGGAAGCCGTCGAAGAAGGCGTCGCCCCGGTCCGGGACCGAGGCGGCGAAATAGGCGCGGTTCACCAGCTCGAAGGCCAGCACCGCGGGGGCATGACCGGCACGCAGCCGCTCCAGCTCAGGCACCGCACGACCCTACCCGCGCCGATCACCCGCGGTCCCCTGGTTTTCCCCCGCCCGGGCCGTGCGCGCCGGGCGTGTGCGTGGTCTCGCGCGCTCAGTCTTTCAGGTGCCTATGCGCTCTTGACACGTGCTCCGTCCCGTTTCGCCTCCCTACTCTGAGCGCGATCATTCGGCTCGGCGGCGCGGGGAGGGGCGTATGGGTGAGGGGTGGAGCGGTGGTGCGGAGGGCGGGCGGGAGGCCGGGGAGGCGCGGGAGTTGCCGGCGTTGTCGCTGCCCAAGGCCGGCGGGGCGCTGCGGGGCATGGGCGAGAAGTTCACGACCGACCCGGTGTCCGGGACCCCCTCCCTCTCCGTGCCGCTCGCCGTCTCGCCGGCCCGCGGCGCCGAGCCCGCGCTCGCCCTCGGCTACGACTCCGGGGCGGGCAACTCGCCCTTCGGGCTGGGCTGGTCGCTCGACGTGCCGTCCATCTCCCGCCGCACCGACAAGGGGGTCCCGCGGTATCTCGACAGCGACGTCTTCCAGCTGTCCGGTACGGAGGACCTGGTTCCGGCCGCCGTGCCCGCGCCCCGCACCGACGGCGCGTACGACGTCACCGCGTACCGGCCGCGCACCGAGGGCGCGTTCGTGCGGATCGAGCAGTGGCGGCACCGCGGCAGCGGCGACCTGCACTGGCGCGTGACGTCGCGGGACAACGTCACCAGCGTCTACGGGCGCGACCCGCAGGCCCGGATCGCCGACCCCGCCGACCCGGGCCGCCGCGTGTTCCGGTGGCTGCTCCAGCGGACCGAGGACGACCGCGGCAACGTCACCGTGTACGAGTACAAGGCCGAGGACCGCACCGGCGTCGACACCTCCGCGCCCGAGGAGCGCAACCGCACCTCTGTCGCCAACCGGTACCTCAAGCGCATCCGGTACGGGAACACCGAGCCCGGCGCCGCCGCCGGCTTCTGCTTCGAGGTGGTGCTCGACTACGGGGAGCACGGCGAGGACGCGCCCGCTCCGGACGGGGTCCGTCCGTGGCCCGTGCGCGCCGATCCGTGGTCCACCCGCAGGCCCGGCTTCGAGGTCCGCACCTACCGGCTCTGCCGCCGCGTGCTGACGTTCCACCGGATCCCCGCACTCGGGCCCCGGCCGCAACTGGTGAGCGCCCTGCTGCTCGGGTACGACGAGGACCCCGCCGTCACCAAGCTGGTCTCCCTCACCCACCGCGGCTACGTGCCGGACGGGCAGGGGTACCGGTCCGCCGATCTGCCCCTGCTCTCCTTCGGGTACACCGAGCGGACGGTGTCCGCCGCGGCCGGCCCGCTGACGTCCGACGACGGCGCCGTACGGCTCGACGGCCCGTACCGGTGGGCGGATCTCGACGGCGAGGGGATCGCCGGCATCCTCGCCGAGCAGGGCGGCGCGTGGTACTACCGGCGCAACCTCGGCGGCGGGCGCCTCGGCCCGTCCCGGCCCGTCGATCCGCTGCCGGGCGGGGCGGCCGGGCGGCAGCTGCTCGACCTCGACGGCGACGGGCGGCCCGCGGTCGTCCGGCTCGGCGGCGGCAGCCGCGCGGGCAGCGGCTCCGGCAGCGGTGGCTCCGGTGATCCCGGGTACCACGAGCGCACCGCCGACCGCGGCTGGGCCGGTTTCGCGGCCTTCCGCCGACTGCCCGCACTGGACTGGGACGACGCGAACCTGCGGTTCGCCGACCTCACCGGCGACGGCCTCGCCGACGTGCTCGTCACCGCCGACGACGGCCTCACCTGGTACCCGTCCGCCGGCGCCGACGGGTTCCACGACCCCGAGACCGTCGCCGCGGGGCGCACCGAAGAGCACGGGCCGCGGCTGGTGTTCGCCGACGCCGAGCAGAGCGTGTACCTCGCCGACATGACCGGCGACGGCCTCACCGACCTGGTGCGGATCGGCAACGGCGAGATCGCGTACTGGCCGGGTCTGGGCCACGGCCGGTTCGGGCCCAAGGTCGCCATGTCCCACGCGCCCGTCTTCGACCACCCGGACCGCTTCGACCAGCGGCGGGTCCGGCTCGCCGACGTCGACGGCAGCGCGCCCGCCGACGTCCTCTACCTCGGCCCGGACGGCGTGCGGCTGTGGTTCAACCAGGCGGGCAACTCCTTCGCCCCGCCCGAGCACGTCGACGGCGTGCGGCACACCGGCCCCCTCGCCCTGGCCTCGGTGGCGGACGTGCTCGGGCGGGGGACGGCCTGCCTCGTCGTCGCCGAACCCCGGCCGGACGGCGAGCCGCAGGTCCGCTACGTGGACCTGATGGCCGGCGGCAAGCCGCACCTGCTGAACCGCACGGAGAACGGGACGGGCCGGGTCACCACCGTCCGGTACGCCTCCTCCACCGCCTTCCACCTGGCCGACGAGGCGCGCGGCGAGCCCTGGCTGACCCGGCTGCCGTTCCCCGTCCAGGTGGTCGCCGAGACCGTCACGTACGACGCCGTCGCCGGCACCGAGCTGGCCGCGGCGTACCGCTACCGGCACGGCTACTTCGACGGCGCCGAGCGGGAGTTCCGCGGCTTCGGGTACGTCGAGCAGCGCGACGCGCTCACCACCGCGGCCGGCGAGCTGCACCAGCCGCCCGCGGTGGTCCGGCGGTGGCAGCACACCGGCTGGTACCCGGGCCGGGACCGGCTCGGCACCCCGTACGCGGACGAGTACGGCGGCCCGCTGCTGCCCGGCACGCCGCTGCCGCCCGGACTCACCCCGGCCGAGGAGCGGGAGGCCGCGCGGGCGCTGCGCGGGCAGGTGCTGCGGGCGGAGACGTACGCGGAGGACGGCACGGCGGCGCAGGAAAGCCCGTACTCCGTGGTCGAGTCGAGCCCCCGGGTGCGGCTGGTGCAGCCCGCGGGCGCGGGCGGGCACGCGGTGGTGTTCGTCCACCCCGGCGAGGCGCTGACCGTGTACAGCGAGCGGCAGGCCGACGATCCGCGCACCGTCCACGAGGTCACCCTGGAGGTCGACACCTGGGGCAACGTCCTCGCGTCGGCGCGGATCGCCTACCCCCGCGCGTCCCCGGCCGACCCCGGGCAGGGCCTGCTGCGGCTCGCCGTGACCGAGCTGTCCTTCGCCAACGACACGGCCGCGGCGGACCGCTGGCGGATCGGCGTGCCCGTGGAGAGCCGCGACTACGAGATCGGCGGGGTCGCGCCGCGCACCCCCGGCGAGCCGTTCGCGGCCGACGACCTCCTCGCCGGTCTCGCGGCGGCGGCGCGGCACGAGATTCCGTACCACGAGGAGCTGTCGGGCGGCGGACCGCAGCGACGGCTGGTCGCGCGCACCCTGACCACCTACGCCGCCGACGACCTCGCCACCGAACTCCCCCTCGGCTCCCCCGGGCTGCGCGCCCTGCCGTGGCGCACCTACCGGCTGGCCTTCGCCCCCGATCAGGCGGCCTTTCTGTACGGCGACCGCGTCACCGGCGCGGACCTGCGCGAGGCGGGGTACGTGCGGCGGGCCGAGGGCGCCGGCTGGTGGGCGCCGTCGGGGCGGCAGGTGCCGGACCCCGGCGAGTTCTACCTGCCGGTGCTGTACGCCGACCCGTTCGGCGCCGAGTGGGAGACCGAGTACGACGACCACCACCTCCTGCCCGTGCGGGTGTACGACCCGCTGCGCAACAGGGCCGAGGCGACGCCGCACTACCGCGTGCTGCGGCCGTGGCTGCTGACCGACCCCAACGGCAACCGCAGCGGCGTGCGCTACGACGCGCTCGGCCTGGTCGTCGCCACCGCGGTGCTGGGCAAGGAAGGCGGCTCTGCCGGCGACGTCCTCGACACCTCCACGCCGGAGGCGGCGGCCGGCGACGACCCGACCGCCACGATCGCGTACGACCTCGCCGCGGTTCCCGTACGGTTCCACGTCTCCACCCGCGAGCGGCACCGCGACCCGGACTCGCCCCGCCAGGACACGTGGACCTACCTGGACGGCAGCGGGCGCGACATGCTGACGAAGGCCCGCGCGGAACCCGCGCCGGGCGAGAGCGCCGAGCGCTGGGTGGGCACCGGCCGCACGGTGTACGACAACAAGGGCAACCCCATCCGCCGCTACGAGCCGTACTTCGCGCCCGACAGCGGCTTCGACACCGAGGACGAACTCGTCAGGCGCGGCGTCACCCCGGTGCTGCGCTACGACCCGCTCGGCCGCCTGGTCCGCACCGACTTCCCGGACGGCACCCGGTCCGAGGTGGTGTTCACGCCATGGGAGCAGCAGGACTGGGACCGCAACGACACCGTGCGGGACAGCCGCTGGTACGCCGAACGGTCCGGACTGCCGGACACCGATCCGCAGGGGCGGGCCGCCCGGCAGGCGCTGGCGCACGCGGGCACGTACACCGAGATCCGCTACGACACCCTCGGCCGCCCCCACCTCACCGTCCAGGACAACGGCGGCGGCAGCTTGCTCACCACGGAGGTCAGGCGCGACATCCAGGGCCGGGAGCGGGCCGTCGCCGACGCCCGCGGACTCCCGGCTCTCGCCCAGGACTTCGCCATGCTGGGCCACGCCGCGCACACCGTCGGCGCCGACGCGGGCGAGCGGTGGAGCCTGGTCGACGTGCTGGGCAAGCCGGTGCGCGGCTGGGACGGCCGCGGCAGCGAGATGTGGTGGGGGTACGACGAGCTGCGGCGGCCCGCGTACTCCAGCGCCACCGCGCCGGGCGAGGAGGCCGAGCGGCTGCGCGTGCGCTACTACTACGGCGAGTCGCTGGCCGACGGCCGCGCCCGCAACCTGCTGACCCGGCTGTGCCTGGTGTTCGACGGCGCCGGGGCGGTGCGCACCGAGGACGTCGACTTCAAGGGCAA
>NZ_JACBXC010000366.1 GCF_013870535.1 Streptomyces phytophilus
TCGTCGTGGTCGACGTTGCCCGCGGCGGCGACGACGAGCCGGGTGGGTGTGTAGTGGCGCTGGTAGAAGCGGGCGACGCGGTCCCGGGTGAGCCCCGTGACGGTCTCGACGGTGCCGAGGACGGGGCGGCCGAGGGGGGTGTCGCCGAGCATCGTGCGGGCGAAGAGGTCGTGGACGCAGTCGCCGGGGTCGTCCTCGGTCATCGCGATCTCTTCGAGGACGACGCCGCGTTCCGCCTCGACGTCCTCGGCGCGGATGACGGAGCCGGTGAGCATGTCGCAGACGATGTCGATGGCCAGCGGCAGGTCCGTGTCGAGGACCCGCGCGTAGTAGCAGGTGTACTCCTTGGCCGTGAACGCGTTCATCTCGCCGCCGACCGCGTCGATGGGCGCGGAGATGTCGAGGGCGGAGCGGGTTCTGGTGCCCTTGAAGAGCAGGTGCTCCAGGTAGTGCGTGGCGCCGCCGAGCGCGGGGGTCTCGTCGCGGGAGCCGACGTGCGCCCAGATGCCGAAGGTGGCGGAGCGCACGGCGGGCAGGGTCTCGGTGAGTACGCGCAGCCCGCCGGGCAGCACCGTCTTGCGTACGGTGCCGGCGCCCTCGGCGCCCGCCGGGAGCGTGGCGGCGGTGGAGCGCGGACGGGGGACGGCCCGCCCCCGGTACGGGGGGCGGGCCGCCTTCCGACTGATGCGGGGAAGGGTCACTTCGCGGACTCGTCCTCGGACTTCCCGGCGTCGTCGCCGTCCTTCTCCTCTTCGTCCAGGACGGGGACGAGGGACAGCTTGCCGCGCTGGTCGATCTCGGCGATCTCGACCTGGACCTTCTGGCCGACGCCGAGGACGTCCTCGACGTTCTCGACGCGCTTGCCGCCGGCGAGCTTGCGGATCTGCGAGATGTGCAGCAGACCGTCCTTGCCGGGCATCAGCGAGACGAAGGCGCCGAAGGAGGTGGTCTTCACCACCGTGCCCAGGTAGCGCTCGCCGACCTCGGGCATCGTCGGGTTCGCGATGCCGTTGATGGTCGTACGGGCGGCCTCGGCGGCCGGGCCGTCGGCGGCACCGATGTAGATCGTGCCGTCGTCCTCGATGGTGATCTCGGCGCCGGTGTCCTCCTGGATCTGGTTGATCATCTTGCCCTTCGGGCCGATGACCTCACCGATCTTGTCCACCGGGATCTTGATGGTGATGATCCGCGGGGCGTGCGGGGACATCTCGTCCGGCCGGTCGATGGCCTCCATCATCACGTCGAGGATGTGCAGCCGGGCGTCGCGGGCCTGCTTCAGGGCCGCGGCCAGCACGGAGGCGGGGATGCCGTCGAGCTTGGTGTCGAGCTGCAGCGCGGTGACGAACTCCTTGGTGCCGGCGACCTTGAAGTCCATGTCGCCGAAGGCGTCCTCGGCGCCGAGGATGTCGGTCAGCGTCACGTAGCGCGTCTCGCCCTCGATCTCCTTGGAGATCAGACCCATGGCGATGCCGGCGACCGGGGCCTTCAGCGGCACACCGGCGTTCAGCAGCGACATCGTCGAGGCGCAGACCGAGCCCATGGACGTCGAGCCGTTGGAGCCGAGGGCCTCGGAGACCTGGCGGATCGCGTACGGGAAGTCCTCGCGGGCGGGCAGCACCGGCAGGATGGCGCGCTCGGCGAGCGCGCCGTGGCCGATCTCGCGGCGCTTGGGGGTGCCGACGCGGCCGGTCTCACCGGTCGAGTAGGGCGGGAAGATGTAGTTGTGCATGTAGCGCTTGCGCGTCACCGGGTTGAGGGTGTCGAGCTGCTGCTCCATGCGGAGCATGTTCAGCGTCGTCACGCCCATGATCTGGGTCTCGCCGCGCTCGAAGAGCGCCGAGCCGTGCACCCGCGGGATCGCCTCGACCTCGACCGCCAGCGGCCGGATGTCGGTGACGCCGCGGCCGTCGATACGGACCTTCTCGCGGATGACGCGCTCGCGCACCAGCTCCTTGGTGAGCGCGCGGTACGCCGCGGAGATCTCCTTCTCGCGGCCCTCGAACTGCGGGAGCAGCTTCTCGGCGGCGACGTCCTTGACGCGGTCCAGCTCGGCCTCGCGCTCCAGCTTGTTGCCGATGGTGAGGGCCTGGGCCAGCTCGTCGCGCACGGCCTGGGTGAGGGCCTGCAGCACATCGTCCTGGTGGTCGAGGAAGACGGGGAACTCACCGGTGGGCTTGGCGGCCTTGGCGGCGAGGTCGGCCTGCGCCTTGCAGAGGATCTTGATGAAGGGCTTCGCGGCCTCCAGGCCGGCGGCGACGACCTCCTCGGTCGGCGCGGTGGCGCCGCCCTTGACCAGCTCGACGGTCTGAAGGGTGGCCTCGGCCTCGACCATCATGATCGCCACGTCGCCGTCGTCGAGGACGCGGCCGGCGACGACCATGTCGAAGACGGCCTCCTCCAGCTCGGTGTGGGTGGGGAAGGCCACCCACTGGCCGCCGACGAGCGCGACGCGGGTGCCGCCGATGGGGCCGGAGAACGGCAGGCCCGCCAGCTGGGTGGAGGCGGAGGCGGCGTTGATGGCGACCACGTCGTAGAGGTGGTCGGGGTTGAGCGCCTCGATCGTGGCGACGATCTGGATCTCGTTGCGCAGGCCCTTCTTGAAGGAGGGGCGCAGCGGCCGGTCGATGAGCCGGCAGGTGAGGATGGCGTCCTCGCTGGGGCGGCCCTCGCGGCGGAAGAAGGAGCCGGGGATCTTGCCGATGGCGTACATGCGCTCTTCGACGTCCACCGTCAGGGGGAAGAAGTCGAGCTGGTCCTTGGGGTGCTTGGAGGCGCTGGTCGCCGCGAGGACCATGGTCTCGTCGTCGAGGTACGCGACGGCGGAGCCGGCGGCGAGCTTGGCGAGCCGGCCGGTCTCGAAGCGGATGGTGCGGGTACCGAAGGAGCCGTTGTCGATGACGGCCTCGGTGTAGTGGGTTTCGTTCTCCACCAGGAAAATCTCCTCGTCTGCGCCCACGCCCGTGTGGCGTGGGCGGTGAGCGGTGGAGCATTCGCGTGGCAGGCTCGGGCCGGATGAGCGGCTGTAGGCCGGGCCGGTCTTCGATCGAAGCCACCGGGGGCGCGCTCTCGCGTGCTCCGAAGGCCACTACCGAGGACCGGCGCCCGCTGTCGGCACTGGTCCGGCGGCTGCGGGCGGTTGCTCCCCGTGTTCACTCTGTGCTGATGTCCTGCCGACCAGAGTACAAGTCCCTCCGGCGGCGTCTCGACGGCTGGCTGGCAACCGTTCGGTAAGGGTCCGTACGGACGGACCGGCCCGGCGTCCGGGCGAAACCGGAGCGCTGCGGGCATGCGCCGAGGGAGCGGCTCCCGGTGCGGGGCCGCTCCCTCGTACGGCGCTAGCGGGCGCCGGCGGCGCCGCGGCGGATGCCGAGGCGGTCGACCAGCGTACGGAAGCGGGCGATGTCCTTCTTCGCCAGGTACTGCAGAAGCCGCCGGCGGCGGCCGACGAGCAGGAGCAGACCGCGGCGCGAGTGGTGGTCGTGCTTGTGGGTCTTCAGGTGCTCGGTGAGGTCGCTGATGCGCTGGGTGAGCATCGCCACCTGCACCTCGGGGGAGCCGGTGTCGCCTTCCTTCGTGGCGTACTCCGTCATGATCTTCTTCTTGGTCGCGGTGTCGAGCGACATGTCCTACTCCTCGGGTCGGCGCCGCCGAGCGTCCCTGGTTTTGGTCACAGGGAATCTGCGGTGACTCGGCAGGCGGGGCGGTCGCGGCGCCTCACCCGAGGGATACGGGGGCGCGCACGCGAACCGTCCGCCAGCCTATCAGCCGTGCGGCGGCCCGAGGACCGCCGCCCGGCGCCGCCCGGCGGGGCCGGGCGTGCGGGTCAGATCTTGACGCCGTGCTTGTTCAGGAACGCGACCGGGTCCACGGCGGAGCCGTAGTCGGGAGTGGTGCGGACCTCGAAGTGCAGGTGCGGACCGGTGGAGTTGCCGGTCGTGCCGATCTTGCCGATCAGCTCCTTGGCGTTGACCTTCTCGCCCACGTTCACGTCGATCTTGGACAGGTGGGCGTACTGGGTGTAGAGGCCCTCGCCGTGCTTGATCACGATGTTGTTGCCGTAGGCGCCGCCCCAGCCGGCCGTGACCACGGTGCCGTCGCTGGCCGACTTGACCTTCGTGCCCGTGGGGGCGGCGAAGTCCTGGCCGCTGTGCTTCGCGGCCCAGCGGGCGCCGCCCTGGTTGTACTGGCCGGTGACGTCGTAGTCGGCCGTGACGGGCTTGACCCAGTCGGGCTTGCTGTCGGCCGTGGCGACGCCCGAGCCGAGGGCGACGACCATGCCGGCGCCCGCGGCGAGCATGGCGGTGGTGGCGACGGGGGCGGTGAACTTGGCGTGCTTGAACATTCTCGGAATTCCCTCCAGAAAGGTTCCGACCCCGGCTGCGCTCCGAGGTCGCTCCACCTTGGTAACGCGTCCGATCGGGGCAGACAAGGACCCTTGGTACGAGCCGGGGTCGTAGCCGCTAGTCGGGTTTTTCTGCCCCTTGTGCGCCCCAAAAGAACGGCGCCGAGAACGGCCCCGGACGGCATGCGAGCGAGCCTTCCGAGAACACCTATGCAGGTCAGAGCCGATCTAGCGACCCGTTTCCGAAAGTCCGAAGGACTCCCCTGCCGAAAGTCCGGCGACCGCAGAGGCGAAAGTCCCGGACCCTCGTCAGATTCGCCTACTACCGCTTTTAGGATTCCTTCAGAGGCATGTGGTGCACGCCACTCGCGGATAAGAATGTGCGGCTCTCGCGCGGGCCTTTCTCCCCTGCCGCACGGGACCAATTACCCCCCGCCTGGCGCGGAGCCCCGCCGTCCCCGGTAGGCTGCGTCCGGCCAGTTCCTAGGAGGGGGTATGGAACCGCTGCGACTCGACGACCCCGAGCAGTTCGGGGCGTACCGGCCGGTGGGGCGTCTGGATACGGACGCGAGCGAGATGCGTGCGCCTGCCGCGCGCTACATCGCCCAGGCGCCGGGAGGCGAACGCACTGTCCTGATCACCGCACCGCGCACCGAGGCGACGGCCGCCGACCACGGCCACGCCGGGCGCTTCCACGCCGCCGCCGCCGAGGCCCAGCGCCTCGG
>NZ_JACBXC010000367.1 GCF_013870535.1 Streptomyces phytophilus
CCCGCCCGGTGCCTGGCGGATACTGGGGCGCATGGCTTACGACGATCTCCGCTCTCTGCTGCGGGCCCTGGAGCGCGACGGCGACCTCAAGCGCATCAAGGCGGAGGTCGATCCGTACCTCGAAGTCGGCGAGATCACCGACCGCGTGAACAAGGCCGGCGGCCCCGCCCTGCTCTTCGAGAACGTCAAGGGCTCCGCCATGCCGCTGGCGATGAACGTCTACGGCACCGACCGCCGGCTCCTCAAAGCCCTCGGCCTCGGCTCGTACGCGGAGATCGGCGAGCGCATCGGCGGGCTGCTCAAGCCCGAACTGCCGCAGGGCTTCACGGGCGTACGCGAGGCGTTCGGCAAGCTCGGCACCATGGCGCACGTGCCGCCGAGGAAGGCGAAGGACGGCCCCGTCCAGGAGGTGGTGCTCACCGGCGACGAGGTCGACCTCGACACGATCCCCGCGCTCTTCACCTGGCCGCAGGACGGCGGGTCCTTCTACAACCTCGGCCTCACCCACACCAAGGACCCCGAGACCGGCGTCCGCAACCTCGGCCTCTACCGCCTCCAGCGCCACGACCGCCGCACCATCGGCATGCACTGGCAGATCCACAAGGACAGCCGCAACCACTACCAGGTGGCCGCCCGCCGCGGCGAGAAGCTGCCGGTGGCCATCGCCTTCGGCTGCCCGCCGGCCGTGACGTACGCGTCGACCGCGCCGCTGCCCGGCGACATGGACGAGTACATGCTCGCCGGCTTCATCGGCGGCAAGCGCGTCGAGATGGTCGACTGCAAGACCGTGCCGCTCCAGGTCCCCGCGCACGCCGAGGTGGTGCTCGAAGGCTGGCTGGAGCCCGGCGTGGAGCTGCCCGAGGGCCCGTTCGGCGACCACACCGGCTTCTACACCCCGCAGGAGCCGTTCCCCGCGCTGACCGTCGAAGCCGTCACGATGCGCCGCCGCCCGCTGCTGCAGTCCATCGTCGTCGGCCGCCCGCCGACCGAGGACGGGCCGCTGGGGCGGGCCACCGAGCGGTTCTTCCTGCCGCTGCTGAAGGTGATCGTGCCGGACATCGTGGACTACCACCTGCCGGAGGCGGGCGGCTTCCACAACTGCGCGATCGTCTCGATCGAGAAGAAGTACCCGAAGCACGCGCAGAAGGTGATGTCCGCGATCTGGGGCGCGCACATGATGTCGCTCACCAAGCTGATCATCGTGGTCGACGCCGACTGCGACGTCCACGACCTCCAGGAAGTCGCCTGGCGGGCGCTCGGCAACACCGACTACAGCCGCGACCTGTCCGTCGTCGAGGGCCCCGTCGACCACCTCGACCACGCCTCGTACCAGCAGTTCTGGGGCGGCAAGGCGGGCATCGACGCCACCGCGAAGCTCCCCGAGGAGGGCTACACGCGCGGCTGGCCGGACATGGTCGTCTCCGATCCGGACACGGCGGCGAAGGTCGACGCGCGGTGGCGGGAGTACGGCCTGTGACGGCCGCCGGGAGCGTCGTCGGGCCGGGTCCGGCCCGGTCGGGCAGCGGGGTGCGGGCGTTCTTGCGGCTGGTGATGATCGAGCACTCGGTCTTCGCGCTGCCGTTCGCGTACATCGCCGCGCTGACGGCCATGCTGGTCGACGGCGACGGGGCGATCGAGTGGGGGACGCTGCTGATCGTCACGGTCGCGATGGTGGCGCTGCGGACGTTCGCGATGGCCGCGAACCGGATCATCGACCGCGAGATCGACGGCCGCAACCCGCGCACCGCGCACCGCGAACTGGTCACCGGCGCCGTCTCCGTCCGCTCGGCGTGGACGGGCGCGCTGATCGCGCTGGCGATCTTCCTCGGCGCCGCGGCGCTGCTGAACCCGCTGTGCCTGGTGCTGGCGCCGGTCGCGGCGGTGCCGATGGTCGTCTATCCGTACGGCAAGCGGTTCACGACGTACCCGCACGCGATCCTCGGGCTGGCGCAGGCGATCGGCCCGATCGGCGCGTGGCTGGCGGTCACGGGGGAGTGGTCGTGGCCCGCGGTGCTGCTGGGGCTCGCGGTGGGGATCTGGATCGGCGGCTTCGACCTGATCTACGCCTGCCAGGACGTCGACACCGACCGCGCCCAGGGCATCCGCTCGGTCCCGGCCCGCTTCGGCGTCGCGGGGGCGCTGTACGGGGCGCGGGCGGCGCACGTCGTGACGATGGCGCTGTTCGTCTGGTACGCGCTGGCGACGGACGCGGGTGCGCTGTTCTGGGTGGGTCTCGCGGTGGTGGCGGGGGTGTTCGCGTATGAGCACAGCATCGTGCGCCCCGACGACCTGAGCCGGCTGAACCGGGCGTTCTTCACGCTGAACGGCGTGATCGGCATCATCCTCTTCTGCTGCGCGGCAGCGGACCTCCTGGTACGCGACCTCGGCCTGTGACCCGCCGGGTCACACCGCCGTGCGGCCGACGTGGAGCACCAGCACGGTGACCCTGCCGTCGTCGATCCGGTAGATCGCCCGGCAGCGGCCGACTCGCAGCCGGCGCTTGTCGGTGCCCCAGGGAGCCGAGTTCTTCGGGCGCTGCTCCGTGGCGAGCGCGTCGATCCCGTCGATGAGCGACCGCAGCCCGGCGGGGTCGTCATCAAGGAAGCCCGCGGCGGCGTTCACGGCGTCGGTCTCCCAGACGACCTCGTGGCTCACGTGTCGAGCCCCAGGCGCTTGCGTACGTCGTCGTGGGGCACGTACGTGTCCTCGCCGCGGGCCTTGCGGGCTTCGTACTGCGCGACGGCGAGGGCGTCTTCGAGGTCCTCGATGTCCCCTATGCCGATGATCATGGCAGCTGGTTCGCCGTGGTCGGTGATGACGGTGCGCTCGCGGCCCAGCGCGGCACGGCGGACGAGCGAGCCGAACCGGCTGCGTGCCTGCGCGATGGGAAGTGTCTCACTCATGCATCAACTGTACAGAAGACGCCACTCCTGTCTCAGGTCGCCTGAAGGCCGGCCCGCCTGCGGTCGCTGAAGTAGAACGCCGACAGCACGCCGCCCACGAGGCCGAAGAGGTGGCACTGCCAGGAGATCGACTGCTCGACCACCTGGTCCGTCGGCAGCGCGCCCCACACCATCGAGCCGTACACCAGCGCGACCACGATGCCGATCAACACGTCGGCCATCCGCCGGTCGACGAAGCCGCGCACCACCACGTAGCCGAAGAGGCCGAAGACGACGCCCGACGCGCCCGCCGTGTTCGACCCCGCGGGCGAGACCAGCCACACCCCGAGCCCGCTCACCAGCATGATCAGCGCGACCACGCCCGCGAACCGCCCGATCCCGCGCATCGCCGCGATGAAGCCGAGCACCAGCAGCGGACCCGTGTTCGCCGACAGGTGGTCCCAGCCGAAGTGCATGAACGACGCCGGGATGACGTCCCGCAGCTCGCCGAGTTGCCGCGGCGTGATCGCGTACGTGTCCAGCTTGTTGTCGCCCGCCTGGTCGACGGCCTCCAGCACCCACAGCAGCGCCACCCACGCGAGCATCACCACCGCGGCGCGCTTCACGTATATTCGCCCGCGCGGCGGCCGTGCCGCCCGCGCGGGCCTCGCGGCGGGGGTGCCGCGCCCGTAAGGTTCGTACATCACCCGAGCCCCCTTCGGACCAGTGTGTCCTCCCTGAGGGAAACGCAGGCGCCCTGCGCCTCGGTTCCCGGCGCCGGATAGGCTCGCCGCGTGGAGCCGCCGCACCAGACGCCGTACGAGGACCCGGACGGGCAGCCGTACGAGGAGCCGTACGCCGACCGCCCCGGCCGGGGCCGCCGGCCCTGGGTCGTCGGCGTCTCCGGCGCCTCCGGCACCCCGTACGCCGCCGCCGTGCTGCGCGCGCTGCTTGCGGCCGGGGAGGCCGTCGACCTCGTCGTCAGCCGGGCCGCGCGGCTCACGGTGCTGGACGAGACGGGGGGCCCGTTCCGCGACGCGCACTGGCGCGACGACCTGCGGCGCTGGCTCGCCGCGGGCGCCGACGGGCGGCCGGACGCCTTCGCCGCGGCGGACCTGGGTGACGTACGGCACTGGGCGGCCGGTGATCTGGCGGCCGGTCCCTCCTCCGGTTCGTACCCCGCGAAGGGCATGATCGTCGTGCCGGCGTCGACGGCCGCGGTCGCGGGCATCGCGCTCGGGCTCTCCAAGGACCTCCTCCAGCGCACGGCGAGCGTGACGCTGAAGGAGGGCCGGCCGCTGGTCGTCGTCGTACGGGAGACGCCGCTGCCCGGGCCGACGCTGCGGCAGATGGTCGCCCTGGACGAGGCGGGCGCCGTGGTGCTCCCCGCCGCCCCCGCCTTCTACGCGGGGGCCACCGGCATCCAGGACCTCGTGGACTTCGTCGCCGGCCGCGCCCTCGATGCCGCGGGTGTGGCCCACAAGCTCTATCGCAGATGGGAAGGGGAGCTGGGGCGCTCCCGCTGACACAGCGGAAACCGCTGGGACAGCCGACACAGCAGCACGGAAGGCTTGAGATCGCACATGGACGCCGTCGACAGGCAGCTCATCCAGGCCCTGCGGGAGAACGGCCGGGCCTCGTACGCCGAGCTGGGCCGGCTCGTGGGGCTCTCCGGACCGAGCGTCACGGACCGGATCAACCGCCTGGAGTCCGCCGGGGTGATCACCGGCTACCGCGCCACCGTCGACGCCGCCCTGCTGGGCCTCGGCGTCACCGCGCTCGTCGGGATCTCGCTCTCCGAGGCGGTGGACCACGACGACGTCGCGGACCGGCTGCGGGACCTGCCGGAGATCGAGGACTGCTTCTTCATCGCCGGGGCGGACTCGTTCATGCTCAAGGTGCGGGCGCCGGACGTGGACGGGCTGGGGAAGACGGTCAGGCGGCTGTCGCGCATCAAGGGCGTCTCGCACACGGCGACGACCGTGGTGCTGTCCACGATGTGGGAGAGCAGGGTGGGGGAGATCGCGGAGGAGTAGGCCGCGTAGGCTCGGATGCGCGCAGATGCGCAGGAACGTGACTTACGGGCTGGGAGGCGGCGCGTGGACGCAGGGCTCAGGCGCGAGCTGGCGGAGAAGGCGCGCGAGGGCGCGCGGCTGAGCCGCGCGGACGGTGTCGCGCTG
>NZ_JACBXC010000368.1 GCF_013870535.1 Streptomyces phytophilus
GCGTGAGGACCCCCAGGCCCAGCCCGGCCGCCCCGCCGGCGCTCATCTCCTGGATGCGGTCGCACGGGCCCGTGTGGTCCGGCGGCGCGCAGTACTCCCGCTCGCCGCGGAACAACGGGATCATCACGGCCATCAGCGCCGCGGGTAACGCCCCCAGCGCGTACGCCATCTGCCCCAGCGTCGTCGTCGCGCCGACCCACGGCGGACGGCTCAGCAGGGGCGGCTCCCCCAGAGACATCCGTACCCCCCTTTGGATACCTGCTGCCTCAAGAAGACGCACCGCAGGGGGGCGGGGTTCCCGCGGCCCGGCCCCTCCCCCCGCGGTGGGGGCCGGGTCCGCGGGAAGTCGTCAGGCGTAGAACGCCGGGCGCTCCACCAGGCCCACGTTCACCACCGCGCCCGTACGCTGCGCCTCGACCGTCGCCGCCGCGACCGCGGTGGCGGCGTAGCCGTCCCAGGCGCTCGGGCCCGTGGCCGCGCCGGCGGCCACCGAGTCGACCCACGCCTGCACCTCGACGTCGAACGCCTCGGCGAAGCGGCCGCCCCACTCCTGGTCGATCTCCGTGCCCACCCGCGCGGCGGCCCGCACCTCGGCGCGCGCCGGGTCGGGCAGCCGGATCAGGCCGGTCTCACCGACCGTCTCGCACTGGATGTCGTACCCGTACTGGCAGTTGACGAAGACCTCCAGGTCGATGCGGACCCCGCGGGCCGTCTCGAAGAGCATGAACTGCGGGTCCCGGAGGTGGGGGAAGCGGCGCTCGGTGGCGCGGGGCATGACGACCTGCGCCGAGACGATCTCGTCGTCGAGCAGCCAGCGGGCCGCGTCGATCTCGTGCACGCCCGTGTCCTGCGCCGCCATCTCGGTCGTGTACCGCTCGGGCGCCGACCGGTTGCGGTGCGCGCAGTGCATCATCAGCGGCCGGCCGATGCCGCCGTCGGTGATGACGCGCTTCAGCTCCCGGTAGCCCGGGTCGTAGCGGCGCATGAACCCGACCTGCACCAGTCGCCGCCCGTACGCCTCCTCCGCGGCCAGCACGCGCAGCGCGTCCTGCGCGGTCGTGGCGAGCGGCTTCTCGCAGAGCACGGGCTTGCCCGCGGCGATCGCGGCGAGCACGTGCTCGGCGTGGGCGGCGTGCCAGGACGAGACCAGCACGGCGTCCACGTCGTCCGCGGCGATCAGCGTGCCCGGGATGTCGGCGGCGTCGGCGACCCGCGCGCCGCCCGCCTCCGCCGCGGCCTTCTCCGCGAGCGCCGCGTCGATGTCGGCGACGGCACTGACCCGGGCGCCGCTGATGACGCGGCCGATGCGCTCGATGTGCTCGCGGCCGATGGCGCCGGTGCCGACGACTCCGATGCGTACGGTCATGACTTCCTGCTCCTCAGTACTCGTTCTCGGCGGGCCGCTTCAGCGGGGGCGGCGCGTGCTGCTCAGGCCGACGCCCGCCAGGTAGTCGCGGGTACGGACCGCGATCGGCAGCGGCACGTCGGGCTCGCACGGCCACAGGTCCTGCTCCACGACGACGAACAGCTCCGCGTCCAGCCCCGACAGCGCCTCGACGATGTCCCCCGGGTTCGGCACGCCCGCGGGCGGCTCCACGGCCACGCCGCGGCTGACGGCCTCGCTGAACGACAGGTTCTCGGCCCGGACCTGCTCGATGATCACCGGGTCCATCTGCTTGATGTGGACGTAGCCGATGCGCTCGGCGTAGCGGCGGATGAGGTCGAGGTTGTCGCCGCCGCCGTACGCGACGTGGCCGGTGTCCAGGCAGAGGTTGGCGTACCGGGAGTCGGTGGCGTTCAGGAAGCGCTCGATCTCCGGCTGTGTCTGGATGTGGCTGTCGGCGTGCGGGTGGACGACGAGCCGGACGTCGTAGTCGTCCAGGAGGATCCGGCCGAGGTCGTCGGCGGCCTTGCCCAGCGCCGTCCACTGCGCGGCCGTCAGCTCCGGCGGCTCGGTGAAGTCGCCGGTCTTCTCGTCGCGGTACAGCGGCGGGATGAGCACGAGGTGGTGCGCGCCGGCGGCGGCGGTCAGCTCCGCGACGCGGCGCACGTTCGCCACGGTCTCGTCCCACTCCGCGGGGCGGTGCAGGGCGCCGAAGATCGTGCCGCCGGAGACCTGGAGGCCGCGGTCGGCGAGTTCGCCGGCGAGGCGCTGCGGGTCGGTGGGCAGATAGCCGTACGGGCCCAGCTCCAGCCACTTGTAGCCGGTCTCGGCCAGCTCGTCGAGGAAGCGGGTGTACGGGACCTGGTGCTCCTCCTCGGGGAACCACACCCCCCAGGAGCAGGGGGCGGAGCCCAGGCACAGATTGCCGGCGGCGGGGCGCGGGGCGCCGGGTGCGTTCGTCATGAGGGTGCGGCCTCTCGGTGGTCGGGGCTCGTAACGGAGGTGCCGGGCGGGTCAGTTGGCGGTCGGGAACGCGAACGCCGCGCCGCGGGCCGCCGGGTTGCCGCCGGCCGGCCAGCGGGTCGTGACGACCTTCGGGCGGGTGTAGAAGCGCACGCCCTCCGGGCCGTGCACGGGGCTGTCGCCGATGAGCGAGTCCTTCCAGCCGCCGAAGGAGTACGCCGCCATCGGCACCGGCACCGGCACGTTGATGCCGACCATCCCGACGTGCACCCCGCGCTGGAAGCGCCGGGCCGCGCCGCCGTCGCCGGTGAAGAGCGCGGTGCCGTTGCCGTACGGGTTGGCGTTGATGAGCGCGATCGCCTCGTCCAGGGTGGCGACGCGGATCACCGCGAGCACCGGGCCGAAGATCTCCGTACGGTACGCGTCCATCGCCGCGCCGACGTGGTCGAGCAGCGTCGGCCCGGTGAAGAAGCCCTCCTCGTGGCCCTCGACCTTCAGGTCCCGGCCGTCGACCACGACGGTCGCGCCCTGCGAAGCCGCCGAGGCGACCGCCCCGGCGACGCGCTCCTGCGCGGCGCGGGTGACGAGCGGGCCCATCTCGCTGGCCGGGTCGTCGCCCGGCCCGACGCGCACGGCGCGCGCCTTCCGCTCCAGCACCTCGACCAGCGGCTCCGCCGCGTCCCCGACCGCGACGGCCACGGAGATCGCCATGCAGCGCTCGCCCGCGGAGCCGTAGGCGGCGGCGACGAGCTGGTCGGAGGCGTAGTCCAGGTCCGCGTCCGGCAGGACGACGGCGTGGTTCTTTGCGCCGCCGAGCGCCTGGACGCGCTTGCCGGCGGCGGTGCCGCGCTCGTGCACGTACGTGGCGACGGGCGTGGAGCCGACGAAGGAGACGGCGGAGATGCCGGGGTGGTCGAGGATCGCGTCGACGGCGGTCTTGTCGCCGTGGACGACGTTGAACACGCCGTCGGGCAGCCCGGCCTCCGCGTAGAGGCGGGCGACCAGGTTGGACGCGGACGGGTCGCGCTCGCTGGGCTTGAGCACGAACGCGTTGCCGGTGGCGATGGCGATGGGGTGCATCCACAGGGGCACCATCGCGGGGAAGTTGAACGGGGTGATGCCCGCGCACACGCCCAGCGGCTCGCGGAAGGAGAGGACGTCGACGCCGCGCGAGTACTGGTCGGAGTAGCCGCCCTTGAGCGCGTCGGCTATCCCGCAGGCGTACTCGACGACCTCCCGGCCGCGGACGATCTCGCCGCGCGCATCCGAGATGATCTTGCCGTGCTCGGCGGAGATGATGCGGGCCAGCTCGTCCTCGTGCCTGGCCAGCAGCTCGCGGAACGCGAACATCACGCGCATCCGCTGCGACAGCGAGCTGTCGCGCCAGGTCTCGTACGCCTTGGCGGCGGCGCTGACGGCGGCGTCGACGTCGGCACTCTCGGCGAGCAGGACGCGGGCCTGCTCGCGGCCGGTGGCCGGGTCGTAGACGGGGGCGGTGCGGGTGGACGTGGCGGCGGTGGCGCCGCCGGCGATCCAGTGCTCGATCGTGTGCATGAGGGTCTCGCTTAACTTGCCGGGGAAGTACAGGGGTTGCTCAGGGTCAGAGGTACGGGCGCTGCGCGCGCTTGCCGTCGCGGTACTCCTCGTACGCCTTGCGCGTGGAGTCCAGCTCGGACACCTCGCTCACGGGCACGTCCCACCACGCGGAACTCGGCGGGTTGGGCCCGGTCAGGTCGGTGACGACGTGCACCACCGTGGTGCGTGCCGCCTCCTTGGCCCGTACGAAGGCGTCGCGGAATTCCCCGACCGTCGTCGCCCGCAGCACGTCCGCGCCGAGGCTGGCGGCGTTCGCGGCGAGGTCCACCGGCAGCGGCCCGCCGTCCAGCTCGCCGGTGTCGGGGTTGCGGCCGGCGTAGCGGGTGCCGAAGCGCTGCGACCCCAGCGACTCGGACAGCGCGCCGATCGACGCGAAGCCGCCGTTGTCGACGAGGACGACGATCAGCTTCAGCTCCTCGGCGACGGCGGTGACGATCTCCTGGGAGAGCATCAGGTACGAGCCGTCGCCGACGAGGACGACGACCTCGCGGTCCGGGGCGGCGAGCTTCACGCCGAGTCCCGCGGCGATCTCGTAGCCCATGGTGGAGAAGGCGTACTCGACGTGGTACGCCTTCGGGTCGCGGGCGCGCCAGAGGGCCTGGAGGTCGCCGGGCATGGAGCCGGCGGCGTTGATGACGACGTCGCGGTCGCCGGTCAGGTCGTTGACGGCGCCGAGGATCTCGGTCTGGGCGGGCGGCGGGCCGTGGCCGCGGTCGGGGTGGTAGACGGCGTCGGTGGTGCGGCGCCAGTCGTCGGCGAGTTCGCGGACGCGCGCCCGGTAGGCGTCGTCGACCTGCCAGTCGGCCAGCTCGGCGCCGAGCGCTTCGAGGCCGGCGCGGGCGTCGGCGACCAGCGGCTCCGCGGCGTGCTTGACGGCGTCGAGGCGGGCGACGTTGAGGTTGACGAACGCCACGTCGGGGCGGGCGAAGACGGTGCGGCTTGCGGTGGTGAAGTCGCTGTAGCGGGTGCCGACGCCGAGGACCACGTCGGCCTCGGCGGCCAGCGCGTTGGCGGCGGCGGTGCCGGTGGAGCCGAGGGCGCCGACGGCGCAGGGGTGGTCCCAGGGCACGGCGCCCTTGCCGGCGTGGGTGTCGGCGACGGGGATGCCGGTGCGCAG
>NZ_JACBXC010000369.1 GCF_013870535.1 Streptomyces phytophilus
TGCCGGGAACGCGAGGACCGTCCGCGCCCTCGGGGCTGACCGGTCCTTCCGAACCACCCGGCTCACCGGAGCCCGCGCCGGATCCCTTCGCCGCACCCGACGTATCGGACGCACCCGGCGTATCGGACGCGTCCACCGCCGCCGCCCCGTCGTCCGGCCGCGCAGACTCCGGCACCGCAGCCTCGGGCACCGCTGCCACCGGCACCGTCACCTCGTCCGCGCCCGAGCCCGAGCCCGAGCCCGCCGACACATCCGGCAGTTCCGTCGTCTCCGCCACATCCACTGCCCCACGTCCGGCCCCGGCCCCGGCTCCCGACCCGCCGGATTCCTCGGAGCCCCGCTCCCACGGGGACCCCGATCCGTAGAAACGCTCGCTCATGCCGGCGCTCCCATGGCTGTTCGCAGTGCGGCGATGCCCCGGGAGCCGTACGCCTTGACGGAGCCCAGCGAGATGCCCAGCGCCTCGGCCACCTGAGCCTCGGTCATGTCCGCGAAGTAACGCAGCACGAGCACCTCGCGCTGCCGGCGCTGCAGCCCGCGCATCGCCTGGATCAATTGGTCGCGCTCCAACTGTTCGTACGCACCCTCTTCCGCGCTGGCCATGTCGGGCATGGGCTTGGAGAGGAGCTTCAGCCCGGTGATGCGCCGACGGAGCGCGGAACGTGACAGGTTGACGACCGTCTGCCGCAGATAGGCGAGGGTCTTGTCCGGGTCCTTGACCCGCTTGCGCGCCGAGTGCACGCGGATGAATGCCTCCTGCACCACGTCCTCGCAGGAGGCGAGGTCGTCGAGGAGCAGCGCGGCGAGACCGAGCAGCGACCGGTAGTGGGTCTGGTACGTCTCGGTGAGGTGGTCGACGCTGGTGCCCTCCGCCATGGCGTCGTCAGCGTCCGCCGCGGACTTCTTCGCGGCGGGCCGCGCGGACCACGGCGCGATCACCGGCAGCCCCCGGGACGCCGCGGGAGAACCGGGGCGCAGCGCGGGGCCGGCCGGAAGGGTCGCAATGCTGAGTGCCTCTGCCACGCCTGTTTGACACACCGACCCCCGTCAAGGTTGTACGCGCACGGCGGCAACGCCGATGGTGTTACCGCGCGTACTGCCATGCCCACTCCCTCGCTACCCGTGCGGCCGGCCAATGCGGGCAGGGACAGAGACGCTCCGCGGCGCCGCCGCGGTTGCAGACGGCGCGAACCGAAATCGTCGGATGGCAAGGGTGTTCGGCGCAAGCGGTATGGACCAACGGATCGATTACGACTGGCTTCAGCGGCCCGTACCGCCGTAGACGACCGCCTCGTCGCTCTCGCTGTCGAGGCCGAACGCCGTGTGCACGGCCCGTACCGCGTCCTTGACGACGTCCTCGCGGGTCACCACCGAGATGCGGATCTCGGAGGTCGAGATCAGCTCGATGTTGACGCCGGCGTTGGACAGCGCCTCGAAGAACGTGGCCGTGACGCCCGGGTGCGAGCGCATGCCGGCGCCGACGAGGGAGATCTTGCCGACCTGGTCGTCGTAGCGCAGCGACTCGAAGCCGATGGACGGCTGCGCCTTGGTCAGCAGCTCCATCGCGCGGTGGCCGTCGGTCTTGGGCAGGGTGAAGGAGATGTCGGTCAGGCCGGTGGCGGCGGCGGAGACGTTCTGCACCACCATGTCGATGTTGATCTCGGCGTCCGCAATCGCCCGGAAGATGGCGGCGGCCTCGCCCGGCTTGTCCGGGACCCCGACCACGGTGATCTTCGCCTCGGAGACGTCGTGCGCGACTCCGGAGATGATCGCGTGCTCCATGCCTTCTGCTCCCTCGGAGATATTGCCTACCCAGGTGCCCGCATGCCCCGAGAACGAGGAGCGGACATGAATGGGCATGTTGTACCGGCGGGCGTACTCGACGCAGCGGTGCAGCAGGACCTTCGACCCGCTGGTGGCCAGTTCGAGCATGTCCTCGTACGGGATCCGGTCGATCTTACGAGCCTTCTTGACCACCCGCGGGTCGGCGGTGAACACGCCGTCCACGTCGGTGTAGATCTCGCAGACCTCCGCCTCCAGCGCCACCGCCAGCGCCACGGCCGTGGTGTCGGAGCCGCCGCGGCCGAGCGTCGTGATGTCCTTGCTGTCCTGCGAAACACCCTGGAAGCCGGCGACGATCGCGATGGCGCCCTTGTTCACGGCCTCCTGGATCCGGCCGGGCGTGACGTCGATGATCCGCGCCTTGTTGTGCACGGCGTCGGTGATCACCCCCGCCTGGCTGCCGGTGAACGACAGCGCCTCGTGGCCCAGTTTCTTGATCGCCATCGCCAGCAGGGCCATGGAGATCCGCTCGCCCGAGGTGAGCAGCATGTCGAGTTCGCGGCCGGTCGGGATCGGTGAGACCTGCTCGGCGAGATCGATCAGCTCGTCCGTCGTGTCGCCCATCGCGGACACCACGACGACGACCTGGTGGCCGGCCTTCTTGGTCTCGACGATCCGCTTGGCGACGCGCTTGATGCCCTCGGCGTCGGCGACGGAAGAGCCGCCGTACTTCTGCACGACAAGGCCCACGTGCGCTCCTCGCAATGGTGTTTCGGTCGGCTCAGTCTACCGAGCCGGCCAGTACGCACTGGCCGGGCCGGTTCGGAGACGAACCTGCCCGGGACCGCCGCGGGCACACGGAAACGTAAGGCAGGTCACATCCGGAGCCCCACAATCCGGACGCGACCGCAACACCCGCCCCGGCACACGCACTCGGCGCGCAACGGCAGCGCACGTACGCAGCGGGTGAACTCGGCACGTACGCACGGCGCACGCACCGCTCCGCGCGCCCGGCCCGTACGCCGTGCCCGGTACTACGCGCCCCGTACGACGCCCCGTACGACGCGACCCGCGCCCCGCCGCTCAGGTCCGCCGCAGCCCCAGCGGCTCCGCGATCTCCGCCACCATCACGCGGCCCGCCTCCTCCTCCAGCCGCCCGTCGTCCAGCGCGGCGTCGCTGTCGGTGTCGAGCCCGTCCAGCTCCCCCAGGGGCGTGTCCAGCCGCACGTGCGCCACCAGCGACTGCAGCGCGCGCAGGCAGGCGCTCGCGGTCGGGCCCCAGTTGGACAGGTACGAGAACTGCCACCACCACAGCGCCTCGTTGACCCGCCCCGCGGCGTAGTGCGCGAGGCCGTGCCGCAGGTCGGTGATCACGTCCGCCAGGTCGTCGGAGATACGGCTGGCGACGGGCGTGCTGCGCGGCACGTACGGGTCGAAGACCTCGGAGTAGACGTCCACCGGGTCCAGCAGCTCGGCGAACCGCTCGCGCAGCTCGTCCACGTCCGGCTCGGGGCCGGTGTCCGGCTCGTACCGCTCGTCCGGCACGAAGTCCTCGTGCGCGCCGAGCCGCCCGCCGGCCAGCAGCAGCTGGGAGACCTCCAGCAGCAGGAAGGGCACGGCGCTGTTCGGCTCGTCACCCTTGGCGACCTCGGTGACGGCGACGATGAAGCTCTCGATCGAGTCGGCGATCTGGACCGCGAAGCTGTCCGGGTCCTGCGTCGCCTGGTGCATGGTGGCGTCAGACATCGAGCAGACCTCCTCTGTCGGCGCCCCGCGCACCACCCGGCCGCGTGCGGCGGCCTGCCGGTCTGCCGGGCGCTGCGCCGGGATCCAGCCGGCGGGCACGTGGTTCCGTTTCAGACATCGAGCAACCGCCTGCCTTCGAAGGCACGGCCGAGGGTGACCTCGTCCGCGTACTCCAGATCGCCGCCGACGGGCAGACCGCTGGCCAGCCGGGTCACCCTCAGACCCATGGCCTTGACCATGCGGGCGAGGTACGTGGCCGTGGCCTCGCCTTCGAGATTGGGGTCGGTGGCGAGGATCAGCTCCGTGACGGAGCCGTCGGCGAGCCGGGCGAGCAGCTCCCGGATCCGCAGGTCGTCCGGGCCGACTCCCTCGATGGGACTGATCGCGCCGCCGAGCACGTGGTACCGCCCGCGGAACTCACGGGTCCGCTCGATGGCCACGACGTCCTTGGGCTCCTCGACGACGCACAGGACGGCGGGGTCGCGCCGCGGGTCGGCGCAGATCCGGCACCGCTCCTCCTGCGCGACGTTCCCGCAGACCGCGCAGAACCGGACCTTCTCCTTCACCTCGGTCAGCGCATGTGCCAGCCGGCGGACGTCGGCCGGCTCGGCCTGCAGGATGTGGAAGGCGATGCGCTGCGCGCTCTTGGGACCGACGCCGGGCAGCCTGCCCAACTCGTCGATCAGATCCTGGACCACGCCTTCGTACACGCAACGCCTCTCTCGTGTCCGCTCTCCTGCACCAAGCTAGCCGCTACCGCCGGGTTCAACCCGCTTCCGCTACAGCCTCCGGTTCCGGAACCCGGCAGATCCGGACGGCCGGGAACGACCCCGCGGGACGACGGAAGCGGAGGGTTCAGAAGGGCAGCCCCGGCATCCCGCCGAGCCCCTGCGCGAGCGGGCCGAGCCGCTCCTGCTGGAGCTGCTGCGCCGCGTTGTTCGCGTCCCGTACGGCGGCCACGACGAGGTCGGCCAGGGTCTCCGCGTCCTCGGGGTCGACGGCGCGCGGGTCGATCACCAGACCGGTCAGCTCGCCGGAGCCGGTCACCGTGGCCTTCACGAGCCCGCCGCCCGCGCTTCCCTCGACCGGCGTCTCCGCCAGCTCCTGCTGGACGGAGGCGAGCTCCTGCTGCATCTTCTGGGCCTGCTGCAGCAACTGCTGCATGTCGGGCTGGCCACCACCAGGCATCACGTCGCTCGCTCCTTGTCGCGCTGTGTCCACGTCGTCGTCAGGTCGTCGGTTTCGTGTGTCGGGCCGGTCCAGGCGAGCCTACGTTCTCATCCGTCGCGCCGCCGTCCATCGCAGGGAGGAAGCGCTCGGCCGGGCTTGCCCCGCCGGGAGTCACGCTCCTCCGCCGTCCTCATCCTTCCGGAGGACGCGGGCGGACGAGACCACCTCAGTCGTGGCGGATCTCCTCTATGACGGTGGCGCCCAGCTCGCGGACGATGAGGTCGTGGCCGGACAGGGCGGTGTCGACGAGGTCGGGGTCGTCGTCGTCGGGGATGTCGTCCTCCAGCGGCGGCGGAGG
>NZ_JACBXC010000037.1 GCF_013870535.1 Streptomyces phytophilus
GGGTTCTGCGACGGCTGCCACACCGCGCTCGTCGGCACCCACGCCGACGTCTCCGTCGTCGCCACCGACCTGCTCACCATCGGCGTCAAGGAGACCCGCGACCTGGTCCGGCGCGCCCAGCTCTCCCCCTCCGGCGGCCGCTGGCAGGTCATCGTCGTCGAGGACGCCGACCGCCTCACCGAAGGCGCGGGGAACGTGCTGCTGAAGGCCATCGAGGAGCCCGCGCCGCGCACGGTGTGGCTGCTGTGCGCGCCCTCGCTGGAGGACGTGCTGCCCACGATCCGCTCCCGATGCCGCCACCTCTCCCTCAGCACCCCCGCCGTCGAGGCGGTCGCCGCCGTCCTCGTCCGGCGCGACGGCATCACGCCCGCGGTCGCCGAGTCCGCCGCCCGCGCCGCCGGCGGCCACCTCGACCGCGCCCGCCGCCTGGCCACCGACGAACGCGCCCGCGAACGCCGGGCGGCGGTGCTGCGTATACCGCTGCGCGTCGAGGACATCGGCGGCTGCCTGCGCTCGGCGCAGGAGCTGGTCGAGGTCGCGGCGGACGCGGCGAAGGAACGGGCCGAGGAGCTGGACGAGCAGGAGACGGAGGAGATGCGCACGGCGCTCGGCGCGCAGCCGGGCGGCCGGATGCCGCGGGGTACGGCGGGCGTGATGAAGGACCTCCAGGAGCGGCAGAAGCGGCGGGCGACGCGCAGCCAGCGTGACAGCCTCGACCTGGCCCTCACCGACCTCGCGGGCTTCTACCGGGACGTCCTCGCGCTGCAGCTCGGCGCGGTCGCCGACGTCTCGCTGCTGCCGTGCGCGGACGTGGGGGAGGGGCTGCGGCGTATCGCCGAGGACAGCAGCGCGGAGATGACGCTGCGGCGGATCGACGCGGTCATGGAGTGCCGGGAGGCGCTGGAGCGGAACGTGGCGCCGCTGCTGGCGCTGGAGGCGATGACGGTGACGCTGCGCAAACCGTAGAACGGCACTCCCCGCCGCCCCCGCGGATGTCACCCGTACGGGGAGAGGACGACCGCCCGGAGCCCACGCCCCCACCGGATACGCTCAGCCCCATGGATCTCCGCAGCCTGTTCCGTACGGCCGCACCCGTCACCGCGCTGGTGGTGCTGCTCGCCGCCGCCGGGTGTGATTCCGCCGGATCCGACGACGGCGGTACGGACACCGGAGGCAGCGGCGCAGACGCCGCCCGCGCCGGCAGCGTCAGCAAGGTGCTCGAACCGCTCCCGGCGCAGATCCCCGCGGACCTGAAGCCGTACTACGAGCAGAAGCTGCGCTGGACCGGCTGCGACGCCCCCGGCTTCGAATGCGCCACACTGCGCGTACCGCTGGACTACGCGGAACCGGGCGGCGAGGACCTGAAGCTGGCGGTGGCCCGCAAGGAGGCCGAGAACCCCGGGGAGCGCCTGGGCTCGCTGCACGTGAACCCGGGCGGCCCGGGGGCGTCGGCGATCGAGTTCCTGCAGAACTTCGCGGGCATCGGCTACCCGGCGGAGGTCAGGGCCCGCTACGACATCGTGGCGATGGACCCGCGCGGAGTGGGCAGCAGCCGGCCGGTGAAGTGCCTGACGGACGCGGAGTTCGAGGCGCACACCCAGGTCGACCAGACGCCGGACGACGAAGCCGAGGTCAAGGCGCTGACCGCGTCGTTCGACCGCTTCGCGCAGGGCTGCCAGAAGCGCGCGGGCAAGCTGCTGGGCCACGTCTCCACGGAGGAGGCGGCCCGGGACATGGACGTGTTCCGCGGCGTCCTCGGCGACAAGAAGCTCACGTACGTCGGCGCCTCGTACGGCACGATGCTCGGCGCCACCTACGCGGGCCTCTTCCCGCAGCGCGCCGGCCGCCTGGTCCTCGACGGCGCGATGGACCCGTCCCTCACCTCCCGCCGGCTGAACCTGGACCAGAACGCCGGCTTCACCACCGCCTTCGACGCCTTCGCCGAGGACTGCGTCCAGCGCGCGGACTGCCCGCTCGGCACGGACAGCGCCGAAGACGCGGCCAAGCAGCTCCGCGCCTTCCTCGACCGCCTCGACTCGAAGCCCGTCCCCACCGGCGAGAAGCGCAAGCTGGGCGAGCCGCTGGCGACGATGGGCGTGCTCATGGCGATGTACCAGGAGGACTTCTGGCCGCAGCTGCGCGACTCGCTGACGGACGCGATGGAGCGCAAGGACGGCAGCGGGCTGCTGGCGCTGGCGGACATGTACTTCGAGCGCGAACCGGACGGCACGTACGGCAGCATGATGTACGGCTTCGCGGCCGTGAACTGCATCGACCAGCCGCCCCCCTTCGAAACCCCGGCGGACGTCGAGAAACTGGTCCCGGACTTCGAGGCGGACTCCCCGGTCTTCGGCCGCGACTTCGCCTGGGCCGCCCTGAACTGCGCCGACTGGCCCGTCACCGCCACCGGCGAGGCCAACCGCATCGAGGCGTCGGGCACCCCGCCGATCCTGGTCGTCGGCACGACCCGCGACCCGGCGACCCCGTACGTCTGGGCGGAGAGCCTGGCTGCCCAGCTGGAGGAGGGCGTGCTGCTGACGTACGAGGGCGACGGCCACACGGCGTACGCGAGGAGCAACGGCTGCATCGACGACGCGGTCGACACTTTCCTCCTGGAAGGCACCCCACCCCAGAACGGCAAACGCTGCGAGTGACCGCCCCGGACCCCCACCCGCAAACCACGTGCGGAGGACCCCGGGGAACTGTGTAAACTTGTCGCCGTTGCCAGGGCCCCGGCCCGCAACCTGCCGCCTTAGCTCAGTCGGCCAGAGCGACGCACTCGTAATGCGTAGGTCAAGGGTTCGATTCCCTTAGGCGGCTCCCTCAAAGGCCAGGTCACACACCCCGTGACCTGGCCTTTTGTATGCGTCGTGGTGTGACGTGCGGTACGGCCGAGACGCCGCGGAGCCGCTTGCGTGAGCGGATCGCCCCAGTACTACGCCTCAGGCTTCTTCCGCCACCTCCGGGAGGACGCTCTGGTAGATGTCCCGCGTGATCCGGGTGTCGCTGTGCACCGAGGGCGTCGGAGACGATCTGCACGTCCACGCCGCAGCCGTCCCGCACGAGCTGCGCGGACACAGCCAGGGAGTGGGCGTCCAGGTTGGTCTCCGACCGCTGAAGTCGCTGTTCGCGGGGCTGGTGTGGGCGGTTGAACGTGTGCTTGTGCGGCCTGCTGAACCGATTGACCGTCACCTGTCGTAGGACCAGTAATCGTGGATCGAGTGATCGGTGTCGATCGGAAAGCAGTACTGCCGGAGCCAGTCGCCTTCCGTCGTGACCTCTCGGAGCAGCACCCCGCACCCTTCGCCGTACAGCGACAGGGTGTGGACGCCGTACTCACGGCCGTTGAGGTGCTCCTTGAGCGTTGCGTGATGCGCTGCGAGGATCTCGGCGATCATGGGGCTCACTTCCGCGACCGCCTCGTCACGCGAGTCGTAGGGCGTTGGCTCCGTCGCCCCATAGACTCCGATTTTCAAGGCCGTGATCCTGGCAGCGGCTCGGGGGATGCTGGTGATTTCGCCTGCCAGTCCGGCGACTGTAGCGTGCACAGCCCGGAAGGGATCGTGGGCCGCCTTCACGATATGTTCCGTACCAGGGTCGGGAACCAGCCAGGGACGATGCCCAGGGGCATGGGTGTAGGTCAGACGGGAATCGAGCTGGAAGTAGAGCTCTTCGCACGAACCGCAGTGATACCCATGCAGGTTGCCATAGGCCGTATCACGGAGCTCCGTGAGCGGTGACCCACCGCCGTCACTGCCGCAAAAGCTGCACTCGCGCCGGCCTGTCTCGGCCGGCCCATCGTCCCGGTCTGCGTAGGCACTGATAGCCGCCGGGCCGGTGTCGGCTGTTCGACGCCTGAAGAACCGCATGCCAAGCACGCTACCGGCCCTGCTCCGGGCCCCCTCCCGAGGCCGATGCTCAATAACTGGCCCGAGCCGACGGCAGCGAGCCGGGACACCTTGAGTTGACCCTGGCGGCCCAGGAGATCATCACCGTCCACCGCTGCACACCCGTGCGCCTGGACGAACTCGCCGTTCGGTGCCCGGGACGGGAGCTGCCCGGTTCCCCCGCCTCCCGCCTTGGGTGGCTCCGCTGGGCCCCAGCTCCGGGACTCTCCGAGTGGGGGATTCGTGTGTGCTGATCGGTCAGGTGAGGAGCTGTGCGAGTTGTGCCATCTCGGTGGGTGGGTCCGTCACCGGTTGGATGACCAGTTCGTTGATGCCCGCCCGTTCCAGGGTCGTGATGCGGGTGCGGAGGTCTTCTTGGGTGCCTACCAGGGCCAGGGCGGTCATCAGCTGGGGGAGGATCAGGTCCCGGTCCTGGGGGGCGATGCGGTCGAGGTAGTTGGGGTACAGCCTGGTGTAGCGGTCCGGGGCGGTGGCGGTGGTGCCGCGGCGGGCCAGGAGGCGGCGTACCGCCTCGCGCTCTTCGGGGCCGAGTTGTCCGGCGGCGGGCGGGGTGTCGGCGGCGTAGTCCAGCAGGGACATGACGAGGTGGCCGGTTGCGTCGCGGGCCGCGTTGCCGTGGGGGTCCTCGTCCTCGTCGAGTACGTGGAGCGCGGTGACCAGGTAGCAGTCCCCGCGGGAGGCGGGGTCGGGGGACGCGTCGCGGGCCGCGTTGCGCAGGGTCTGCCAGGCGGTGGGGTCCAGCAGGCCGACCGAGATGAGGCCGGTGGCGCGGCGGCCGGCTACGGCGGCCGCCTTGGGGCCGTGCAGCGCCGCCACCACGAACTCGATCGGGTCGGTGGTGTTCACGTGTGCCCCGGCGTGCAGGAACCGGATGTCGCGGACCTGGTTCCCTTCGCGGTACGCGGTCGAGCGCCCGGCGCACAGGTCCTGCAGGGCCGCGACGAAGTCCTCCAGGTCGGCCGCCCTGGTGGGGCCCATGCCCAGCGTGCGGCGGGCGGTGTTCCCGGTGCCGACCCCGCAGATGATCCGGCCCGGCGCCAGCGCGTTGAGGCTGGCGAGCGCGCTCGCCGCGGCCGGGGCGGAGCGCAGCGCCGGGGAGGTCACACCGATTCCGAGCCTGATGCGGCGGGTCGCCTTCGCGCAGAGGCTGAGGGCGACGAAGGGGTCCCCGTGGACCATCGGGGTGTCGTAGACCCAGAAGCTGTCCAGACCCAACTCCTCGGCCCGTACGGCGAGATCCTCCACCCCGGGCCGTGCCGCGACCACGACACCTGCACGCATCCAGCCTCCCCGGGCGTTCGGGACCGTCCGTCCCGCTGATCCCTACCCGGTGCGGCGGTCCCTCGCTCCTTCCCGCGCGGTCATCCGGAAGTCGGCGTGTGTACCGGCCACCGTTTCCAGACGGCGACGTGCAGGATCACCGCGGTGCTCAGCGCGTTCAGCATGACGTGCGTGGTCCAGCTCCACTCGCGCTGCCGCGGCACGCCGAGGGCGTCGGCGAGCTCCGGCAGCAGCCGGACCAGCAGCGCGGTGAGGCCCACCGCGATCAGTACCGCGAGGGTACGGCCCGGGGCCGGGGGCAGCCGGATCGCCGGCCACGCCTCGAACAGCATGGTCACCAGCAGGATGCAGCCGATGGCGGTGCCGGCGGTCGCGGTGATCCGGGCTCCCGGCCAGTCGAGGACGCGGCCGGCGAGCAGGTAGCCGGCCCATCCGCAGGCGACCACGGTGACGTTGCCCAGCAGCAGCCGCAGCCATGTCCGGTCGATGCGGGCGAACGGCCAGCCGCGCAGCGCGACCCAGAAGAGCATCTGCCACGCGCCGATCGACGTGAACCAGGCGCCGTAGCTCTCCGACTCGATCGCGTCGGAGCGCACCAGCGCGAGCCAGGCGAGCAGGCCGAGCGCCCAGGACAGCCCCACCGCGGTGAGGCCGGCCGGTGCGGGGTGCAGGCGGCTCAGCGGGCGGCGTTCGCAGACCAGGGTGAGTTGCAGCATGAGGGTGAAGATGCTGCCGGCCAGGGAGTTCGCGGCCGGGTCGAGGCCGGGGTGCGCGGGGCCCGGGTCGAACACCCCGATCAGGTCGGAGCCGTTGACGACGAGCTGGCCGAGCGCGGCCAGCACCGCGCCGCCGGCCACGACGAGCGCGGTGTCGTACAGGCCGGACCAGGGGCGGGGGAACAGCGTGCCGGGCCAGTCCTCCCACCAGAACGCGATCATCGCCATGATCGGCAGTGCGAACGTGGTGATGGGCCCGAGCACGACCAGGGAGTGCAGGGCGCCGCCCGCGGCTGCGGACAGCAGCACGGTGACGGGGACGACGAAGGCCAGCCCGATCAGGCCGCGGACCGGCTGGTGGGCTCTGGCGTCGGCCAGCGCGGCCGGGCTCAGGGCGTCCGGCCGGCTGATCCGCGGGCGGGTGCCGGAGGTGTCGGGGGTGCCGGGGGTGCCGGAGGGGGGTGCGGTCGTCAGCCGTTCAGAGGACATGTTCCAGCCGGATCGGCAGCCGGCGGATGCGCCGGCCGGTCGCGTGGTGCACGGCGTTGGCGATGGCCGCGGCCACGCCGACCATGCAGACCTCGCCCGCGCCCTTCACCCCGGCCGGGTTGAACCG
Organism: Streptomyces phytophilus; assembly: GCF_013870535.1. Classification (GTDB taxonomy): domain Bacteria; phylum Actinomycetota; class Actinomycetes; order Streptomycetales; family Streptomycetaceae; genus Streptomyces; species Streptomyces phytophilus. Next base: position 6,522 of record NZ_JACBXC010000037.1, read on the forward strand.
CAGGTCGGGTTCGTCGATGAAGTCGACGTCGATCTGCTGGACGTCCAGGTTGACGGGCACCGGGTAGTCCTCCAGCGTCGTGTTGAGGAACCCGCCGAACCGGGGATCCACCTCGCTCTCCTCGCGCAGCGCCTGCCCGATCCCCCACACCACGCCGCCGCGGACCTGGCTGGTCGCGGTGACCGGGCTGGCCACCCGGCCGCAGTCCACGACGGAGACCACGCGCGGCACCCGGATGCGCCGCGTGGCCGGTTCGATCCGGACCTCGACGAAGTGCGCGACCCAGCTGAACGTGACGAACTCGGGGTACACCGGTCCGCCGATGGCGAGGACGCCCTTGTCGAGTTGGGCGAGGTCGTCCCGGCTCTGGCCGGGTGCGAGCGTGGTCGCCTCGACCGTCACCGCCGCCTTGTGCGTGGCGCGTACGGCGGCGGCGACGTCCACGTCGCCGGTGCCGGGGACGTCGAGGGCGGTGCGCAGTTCGCCGAGGGCGGCCTGTACGGCGGGCAGCGCGCTCGCGGTGCCCCAGGAACCGGCGGTGAGGTGCTGCGGCGCCACCCGCGTGTCGCCGGCCCGTACGGTCACGGTGTCCACCGGTACGCCCAGGTCCCGCGCGACGAGCAGCGCGACGGCCGAGCGCAGGCCCTGGCCGAACTCGTGCCCGCCGACGCCGACGCCGACGGTGCCGTCGGCCGCCGCCGACAGGTGCGCGACGACCGGCACCATGCCGCCCGGGTAGCAGCCGGCGGCCACGCCCCAGCCGAGGGTCGAACCGTCCTCGGCGGTCATCGAGCCCGGCTCCGGATCGCGTGCGTCCCACCCGAAGCGGGCCGCCCCGCGGCGCAGGCACTCGGCCAGGTGCCGGCCGGAGAACGGCAGGCCGGTGACCGGGTCGGCGGCGGCGTCGTTGGCCAGCCGCAGTTCCACCGGGTCGCGGCCGGTCGCGTAGGCGAGTTCGTCCATGGCCGACTCGAACGCGAACATCGACGGGCTCTCGTGCGGCGAGCGCATGAAGCCGGGGGTCTGCACGTCGGTACGGACCAGGCGCTGCTCGCCGCGGAACGCGGGTGCCGCGTAGAGCCGGGAGGAGACCGTGGTGATCTCGCTCGGGAACAGGTCGTGCCGCGAGGTCTGCTGGTCGACCTCGTGGATCGCGGCGAGGAGTTCGCCGTTCTCGTTCGCGCCGAGCCGCACCTGGTGCACCGTGCGGGGCCGGAACGCGCCGAGGTGGAAGACCTGCGGCCGGGGCAGCACCATCTTCACCGGCCTGCCGAGCCGCCGCGCGGCGACGGCGATCGGCCCGAGGTGCAGGTGCATGGCGTTCTTCTGGCCGAAGCCGCCGCCGACGTACGGCGAGCGGACCTCGATGTCGGCCGGGTCGATGCCGAGTTGGGTGGCGAGCCCGAACCGTACCGCGTTGGCGTTCTGGGTGGTGTCGTCGATGATCAGCCGGTCGCCCTCCCAGTGCGCGACGCTGGCGTTGGGCTCCATCGGCATCGCGTGCTGGGCGGGGTGCTCGTAGGCGCCGGTGATCCGCACCGGGCTGGCGGCGAACGCCGCGTCCGCGTCGCCGACCTTGACGTCGGCCAGGAACGGCAGCGGGATCGCCTGCTCCTGGAGCACGGTGTCGGCGCCCTCGGCGTCGATCTCCACCGCGAACGGCTCTTCCCGGTACTCGGCCGTGACCAGCTGCGCCGCCTCCGTCGCGGCGACCAGGCCGTCGGCGACGACCAGCGCGATCGGCTGGCCGCGGTAGGCGACGCGGTCGTCGCGCAGCGGCTGCAGGCTCTGCACGGCGTGCCCGCCGGCCATGAGGAAGCCGACGTCGCGCAGCTCGTCCGGCCCGAACCGCGTGATCACCAGCCGGACGCCGGGCACGGCCTCCGCGGCGGACGTGTCGACGCGCACGACGCGCCCCTTGCCGGTCCGCGCGGTGGCCCACGCCCCGTACGCGACGTCCTCGGGCACCCGGTCGGCGGCGTAGCGGGCGTGGCCGGTGACCTTCTCGCGGGCATCGACGCGGCGGGTGTCCAGCGGCCGGCCGGCGGTGCCGGGAGCGTCGGCGACGGTCATCGGGTGGCTCGCTCTCCGGCGATGCGCAGCGCGTCGGCGACGGTGCGCACGCCCAGTTCGATGCGGAATCCGTTCTCGGTGCCGGGGCGTGCCGCGGCGAAGGCGGCCTCGCCGGCCTGCCGGGCGGTCTGCGGGGTCAGCCGTTGGCCGACCAGGGTCTGTTCGGCCTCGGTGGCCCGCCACGGCCGGGTGGCCACGCCGCCGAGCCCGATGCGGCACTCGCCCACCGTGCCGTCCGCGTCCACGGTCAGGCCGACGGCCGCGGCGGCGAGGGCGAACGCGTAGGACTCGCGGTCGCGGACCTTGAGGTACGTGGACCCGCGCCCTGCCTGGGTCGCGGGTACGCGGATGCGGACGATCAGCTCGTCCGGGGCGAGCACGTGTTCGCGGGTCGGGTCGTCGCCGGGTTCGACGTGCAGCCCGGCCAGCGGCACGCTGCGTTCCCCGCCGGGGCCGACGACGTCGACGACGGCGTCGAACGCGAGGAGCATGACCGCGAAGTCGCCCGGGTAGGTGGCGATGCACGCGTCGCTGCCACCGAGCAGCGCGTGCGCGCGGTCGTGGCCGCCGACGGCGGCGCAGCCGCTGCCGGGGTCGCGCTTGTTGCAGGGGAACTCCGGGCTGTTGCGGAAGTACGGGCAGCGGGTGCGCTGCAGGAGGTTCCCGCCGACGGTCGCCATGTTCCGCAACTGCTGCGACGCGGCGCGCCACAGCGACTCCGCCAGGCCCGGGTACTGAGCGCGGATCACCGGGTGGTCGGCGACGTCGGCCATGCGTGCACCGGCCCCGAGGACCAGTTCCCGCCCGCCGGCGTCGATGGTGTCCAGCTCGGCGATCCGGTGCACGTCGACGACCTCGGGCGGTGTCTCGATGTCCAGCTTCATCAGGTCGTACAGGGTGGTGCCGCCGGCCAGGATCCTGGTGCCGGGGCGTGCGGTGCGCAGCGCGGCCACGGCGCCGGCCACGGTGTCCGGCGCGGTGTAGGTGAAGGCGCGCACGGCGTCACGCCCCGTTCCGCGCCGCGTCGGCGGTCTGCCGTACGGCGGCCACGATGCCCACGTAGGCGGCGCAGCGGCAGATGTTGCCGCTCATGTACTCGCGGATCTCGTCGTCCGTCCCGCAGTGGCCCTCGGCGACGCACGCGATGCCGGACATGATCTGGCCGGGCGTGCAGTAGCCGCACTGCAACGCGTCATGGTCGATGAACGCCCGCTGCAACGGATGCAGCCCGCCGGCCTCTTCGGCGACGCCCTCGATCGTGGTCACCGCCTGCGCCGAGACCTGCACGGCGGGGGTCAGGCAGGACAGCACCCGCCGACCGTCCACGTGCACCGTGCACGCGCCGCAGTGGCCCTGGTCGCAACCCTTCTTCGTGCCGGTCAGCGCGAGCTGCTCGCGCAGCACGTCCAGGAGGGATTCCCGGGGATCCAGGTCGAGCGACACATTCCGGCCGTTGACCGTGCAGGCCAGGGCGACTTTCGCATCATTTGTGGGCATACCGGGAAATTGTAGAGAGCCCACAAGGTCCTGCGGCGGAGCGGCGGATCCGGCGTGCCTCCCCGCGGGAGTCCGCGCGGAGGTCGGATGCACGTCGGTGTGCCGTGGTCAGACGATGCCGGCGCGGATCTCGTCGTAGAGGCGGGCGGGGTCCTCGGCCAGGGACTTCTTGACGTGGGTGCTCCAGTCGTCCGCCAGGACCTCGGCCGCTCCCGCCTCCACGCCGTCCAGGCCCGCCCGGACGACCGCCGCCGGGTCGCCCTTGGGGCCGGTGTAGGCGGCGCTGAAGTCGGTGTCCACCGCGCCCAGGTGGAGGGCGGTGACCAGGGTGCGCCGGCCGGCCAGTTCCATGCGGACGGCGTTGGTCAGGGCCCACTGGGCGGCCTTCGAGGCGTGGTAGCCGTTCGTGCCCGGGTAGGCGAACCAGGACTGGGCGGACAGGACGTCGAGGATCGCCCCGCCGCCGTTGGCCGCCAGGGCCGGGGCGAAGGCCCGTACGACGTTGAGGGTGCCCCAGAAGTTCGTCTCCATCTCCGCGCGGATGGCCCGCAGGTCGCCCGTGACGAGGTCCGTCCAGTGGCTGACCCCGGCGTTGTTCACCACCAGCGTCACGTCGCCGGCCGCTTCGGCCGCGGCGCCCGCCTGCTCGGGGTCCGTGACGTCCAGCCGCAGCGGTACGACGCCGGGGAGGTCGACCGACTCGGGGCGGCGGGCGGCTGCGTACACGCGGGATGCGCCCCGCTCCAGCAGCTGCTGGGCGAAGAGGCGGCCCAGGCCGCGGTTGGCGCCGGTCACCAGGGCGACCGCGCCGTCCAGGCGCAGGGCGGGGGAGGGGTGGGGGCCGGGTGCTGCGTTCGGTGTGCTCATGCCCGTACCGTAGGAGCTACCGTTGACGTCAGGTGCAAGTCTGAGGGGAAGGGGAACGCGCGTGCGTATCGGAGATGTCGCCAGGCGCTCCGGCGTGAGCGTCCGGGCGCTGCGCTACTACGAGGAGCAGGGGCTCCTCTCGCCCACGCGCAGCCCCGGCGGCCAGCGCGAGTACGCCGAGGACGCCGTCGACCGGGTCCGCTTCTTCCAGCAGCTCTACGCGGCCGGCCTGCCCAGCCGCCGCATCGCCGAGCTGCTCCCCTGCGTCGACACCGGCACGACCACCGCCGAGCAGCGCGCCATGCTCGACGCCGAGCGGGACCGCATCAGGAAGCAGATCGACGAGTACACGGCCGCCCTCGCCCGCCTGGACGAGATCGTCGTGGCCGCCGCCGACCGGCGGGTCTGAGCACGGTCATCCCCGGTCCCTGGTGCGGCGTTCCGTGTGGGTGGAGCGCGGCGTGGGCCAGGGCCTGGCGGGTTCCTGTGCCAGGCCCGTGAGCAGGGCCTCGACCACGCGCTCGGTCTGCTCCCCGGCGGCCTCCGGGGTGTCCAGCCTCATGAGGCCGTCGGCCAGGAGCGTGGCCACCCCGTGCACCGCCGCCCAGACCGCGAACTCCGCCGCGGGGCGGGCCCCGGGGACGAGGCCGCCCGCCTCGGCGAGGCGGTCCAGCTCGGCGTCGATGACGTCGTGCGGGTGCGGGTCGATCGCCGTGTCGCGGTCGCGGGCGGGGGCGGCGAACGCCAGGCGGGCGACCGCCGGGTCCTCCAGGGTCCAGCGGACGTAGGCGCGGCAGGCCGACATGAGGCTCCGGCGGGCGCCCGCCTGTGCCGCAGCCGCCTGCGCCATGCGTTCGCCGAGCCTGGTCAGGACGCGTACGGACAGGGCGCGCACCAGCGCGTCGCGTGAGCCGAAGTGGTGGTACGCCGCGCTCGGGCTGACGCCCACCCGCGCCGACGCCTCCCGCAGCGACCAGCCCTCGGCGCCCCGTTCGCGGACGAGTTCCTCGGCGGCGTCCAGCAGTGCGCCCCGCAGGTCCCCGTGGTGGTAGCCCTTCTTGCCCATGGCCGAGATCTTAACAGTGTTCAGATGTGTGTTACGGTCCGGACTGGATCTCAACACTGTTCAGATTGGAGTGCCATGTCCCCCAGCGCGCCCCCGCCCGTCGTACGCGGCGAGCCGGTCCAGGTCGCCGACGGCGTCCACGTGATCCCCGACGGGCGGGTGGAACTGGTGCCGAACGTCGGCATCGTGGTGGGCGAGGACGCCGTGCTCGTCATCGACACCGGCATGGGGCCGCGCAACGGCGCGTACGTCCTGGAGCAGGCCCGCCGGCTCGCCGGCGGGCGGCGGCTGTACCTGACCCTCACCCACTTCCACCCCGAGCACGGCTACGGCGCACAGGCGTTCAAGGGCGTCGCCACGATCGTCTGCAACCGGGCGCAGCGCGACGAACTGCGGCGCAAGGGCGCCGCGTACCTCGACATGTTCCGGGGGCTGCGGCCCGCCGTCGCGGCCGAGCTGGAGGGCGTCGAACTCGTCGCCCCCGATCTCGTCCACGACGGCGAAGCCGAGATCGACCTCGGCGGGCGCACCGCCCTGCTGCGTCCCGTCGGCCCCGCGCACACCGCCGGCGACCAGGTCGTCCTCGTCGACGGCCGCGTGCTCTTCGGCGGCGACCTCCTGGAGACCCGGATCTTCCCCATCGCCCCCTACTTCCCCCCGCACGACACCGACGTCGACCCCCGCCGCTGGATCGATGTCCTCGACCGGCTCGCCGCCCTCGCCCCCGAGACCGTGGTCCCCGGCCACGGCGAGGTCACCGGCGCCGCGGTGATCCGCGACGTCCGCGACTACCTCGCGTACGTCCGCACCGAAGCGGACCGCCTGCGCGCCGCCGGCGTCCCCGCCGACGAGGCGGCCGCCGCCGTCGACCGCTCCGCGCGCGACCGCTGGCCCACCTGGGAACGCCCCGAGTGGATCACCCCCGCGGCCCATGCCTTCTACGCGACCTCCGCGGGTGCCGATCACGGAGAGCAGGGGTAGTTGGGCCGCGGCCTTCGGTTTGCGCGTGGCGTGTCGTGATCGCCCGCGTCGCCGACGGCATCGAGGGGGTGCGGCTCAGCCGGCGGTCGAGCTGATGGGGCCGAACCTCAGCGGAACTCCGCGGGGCAGGTGGTGCCGTGGACCTTCGGCATCGACCCGCAAGCGGGCCGCTTACGGGCTGGCGGAGGGGGCGGCAGCGCTCTGTGCCGGGGGGTTTCGTTCTTCGGACGGGGTGCGGTAGGCGCGTAGGGGGGCGTTGGTGGCGGCTATGGCGGAGATCGCTGCTATCGCCGCCAGGCCGCCCGTCACCAGCGAGAAGGTCGCCGAGGTGGCGGAGGCGACCAGGCCGCCGCGGAAGTTGCCGAGTTCCGGGCCCGCCACCCCGATGACGTGTTCCACCGACGAGACCCGGCCCCGGTAGGCGTCCGGGGTTTCCAACTGCACGAGGGCGCTGCGGGTGACGACCGAGATCGTGTCGGCGGCGCCCGCCGCGGCGAGGCAGGCGAGGGCCAGCCACAGAGGGCCGGCCAGGCCGAAGCAGGCGAGGGCCAGGCCCCAGACGGCGGCGGCGGTCAGCTGGACCAGGCCGCCGCGGCGCCAGCGGGTGACCGTGCCGGAGAGCAGTCCGGCCGTGATGCCGCCGACCGCGACGGCGGACAGGAACAGGCCGAGGGTCTTCGGGTCGCCGTCGAAGCGGACCTCGTTGACGAGGGGGAAGAGGGCGATGGGCATCGCGAGGAGGGTGGCGGACAGGTCGGTGGCCAGCGAGCCCCACAGGGTGTGGCGGCGCAGGACGATGCGCCAGCCGCCGCGTTCGGCCCGGCGCCGGCCGCCTTCGGCCCGTACGCCTTCGGGGGGCATCGGGGGGAGGCGGAGGACCGCGGCCACCGCGACGGCGATCGCCGCGGCCTGGGTGGCGTACGCGGCCGGGAGGCCCCAGCGGGCGATGATCAGGCCCGCCGCCGCCGGGCCCGCGAGCATCGCGAACTGGAACGAGACGTTGTTCAGCGCGAGCCCCGCCGCCACCTGGTCGGGCGGCAGCAGGCGGACCGGGAAGGTGCGCCGGGCGGGGGCCCCCAGGGCGGCGCAAGCGGTGGCGAGGGCGACCAGGGCGAGCAGGAGGACGACGTTCCTGTTGTCCGCGAGCGCCTGGGCGCACAGGGCGCCGGCGGCCAGCAACTGGCCCGCCGTCGTGGCCCGTACGAGCGCGCGGCGGTCCACCGTGTCCGCCAGGGTGCCGCCGAGGAGGCCGAACACCACCATCGGCAGGCCGGTGGCCAGGCCGATGGCGCCGGTGCCGACGGGGCTGCCCGTCAGGTCCCAGACCTGGGCGAGTACGGCCACGAGGGTGACCTGGGCGCCGAGTTGGGCGGCCGACGTGCCGATCCACAGGGCGCGGTACGGCGCACTGGTGCGCAGCGGGCGGGTGTCGAGGAAGCGGACGCGCCGGCTCATCGGGGGGGCTCGGCGAGGTGGTCCTCGATGCGCTCGCGCATCGACCGGTCGGCGAGCGCCGCCTCGACGTCCGTCACCACCGCGGTCATCGCGTACGGCAGCGCCTCGTTCAGCTCGCTGACCGCCGCGTGGGTCGCGCGCCACTCCGCTTCCAGGAACGGCACGAGGGACCGGCCGCGTTCGGTCAGGTCGATCCGCCGCGTACGGGCGTCGGGCCCCGGTTCCGAGGTGACCAGGTCCGCCTTGCGCATGGCGGCGATGGTCTGGCTGACCGCAGAGTGCGAGCGGTGCAGGGACTCGGCCAGCTCGCGGATGGTCAGGGGCCCGGTGTGGGCGAGGCGGATGAGCGGGTACGCGAACCGGGGGCGTACGCCCTCGATGCCGCGGTCGGTGTAGACCCGCTCGATCTCGGCGTCGAGCGAGGCCAGCAGCGTGTGCAGGGTCTGCCAGGGGTCGGGCAGCTTGGTCGGGTCCGTAGATGTCACAGCGCTAATATAACAGCGCTTTTAGACCTCGTGCGTCAGTGCGTACGGGCCAGCGCGTGCCTGGTGCGGAAGGCGCCCGGCGGGAGACCCACGCGGCGCGTGAACAGCCGGGTGAAGTGCCCGGGGTCGGCGTAGCCGATGCGGCGGGCGATGGACGCCACCTTGAGGTCCGTGGTGGCGAGCAGGTCCTTGGCCGTGTTCAGGCGGGTGCCGAGGACGAAGTCCTTCGGGCTGCACCCCGCCGTGTACTGGACCTCCTCGCGCAGTTCTGCCAGCGGCAGCGCCAGCCTGCGGGCGTGTTCGGTCACGGAGACCGGCAGGTGGGCGGCGTGGGCGAGTTCCTCGGCGACGGTCGGGGGCTGGGCCTTCGGGGTGGCGCGGGAGCGGCGCAGGACGGCGAGGAGTTCGTGGAGTCCGGCGGCGGAGGTGGCGTCGTAGGTGGGCTCGGTCTCGTTGCAGACGGTGGCGAGTTTGCGGATCGTACGGTGCGCGGGGGCGCCCGCGGCGAGGGGGACGACGGCCTCGTCCGGGGCGGGGACGAGGCCGCTCCGGGCGCAGGCGGCGACGGCGGGGCCGGTGAAGCCGGCGTAGGCCACCGTCCAGCCGGGCTTCCCCGGCCCGTAGCAGTGCGGGACGCCCGGCAGCAGCCACAGCAGCGTCGGCGCGCCCACGCAGATCCGCTCCCGCCCGCCCCAGGAGAACCAGCCGGAGCCCGCCAGCAGGACCAGCGCGACGTGGTGGTCCACCACGCGCGGGCCCACGCCGCGCGGCGGCATGTCCTGGACGCCGAGGGCCGTGCAACTCAGGCCCGCGTGCCGCTGTACCGCCGTCAGCACCGGCCGTCGCCGCCACCGTTCACGGCGCTCGTACCCAGGGGCCCAGTCGGTGTTCCCGACGTCGAGCCGAGCAACGCTGCTCATGCCTCTCCCGTACGGACTCGGTGATCGGTTCTGTAGGGGAGGAGCGCGTACGGGCCCGGCCGTCCCGCGGTTTTACCCTTGCTTTACCAAAGTTTCGGCGGCCGTTCGTCAGTAGCCGAAGGCCGGTCCCTGGTAGCGGAAGCGGAGCGAGGCGGTCGCCTCGTAGTTCGCCGTCGTGCCGATGTCGGGGTCGTGCGGCTGCCCCTCGGCGGCGGCGTGCCAGTCGTCGAGGCCGAGGAACTGCCCGGAGGAGTCCCGCTGGGTGAAGGCGACCTTGTTGTCCTCTTCGGTGAAGTACTTCCAGTGGGCCGTGGCGGCGTCGGACTCGCAGGCGCCCTCCTGCTGGCTGACGGGGGCGCCGTCGACGTCGGTGCCGGAGTGGGTCAGGCACATGCCGGTCGCGTAGTTGCGGATACGCACCTCCTGCACGGGCGGCAGGGAGACGAGCAGTTCCCACTGCTGGCTGCGGCCGCCGTCGCAGTCCGCCTCGTACGGCTGGGAGCCCGCGGCGGAGCCGATGTCCATGCACCGTCCGGTGGAGGCGACCGGCAGCATGGTGCGGTCGTCGGCGGGCGGGGACCAGTCGGGCGGGGCGCCGCCGTCGTCGTCGCCGGAGGTGGGCGGCTTGCCGGAGGCGGTGGGCTCGCGGTCCGGGTCGCCGTCCCCGTCGCGGTCCGCGTCCTTGCCGGCCTTCGGCCCCCCGGCGCGGTCGGCGGAGGCGGTGGGCGGGGGGTCGTCCGGGTCGTCGTCCTCGTTCCCGTCACCGGACTTGCTGCGCTCCGCGGTGGGGCTCGGGCCGGTGGTCGTCGCGGTGGGGGCGGGCGGTGGCGGCGGGGGGTCGCCGCCACCGGGCAGGGTGGTGTACCCGGTGACGACGATGACCAGGACCGCGGCGCCGACGGCGGCGGCCTTGACGGCGGCGGCCAGCCCGGTGGCCGCGGTGGCGCCGGCTGCCCCTGCCCCGGCCGCCCCTGCCGCCCCTGCCGCC